>JAGFXQ010000154.1 GCA_017861355.1 Bacillota bacterium | reverse complement strand
GAAGCAAACAGTCAAGAATGAAGAGATAAAGAGAGCAATTAAATTGGTGCAGCATGGAAATTCAAGTAAGGAGGTTGAGTAATGTCTAAGACTGATGTCGTTGAAATCGAAGGAACTGTAATTGAGAAATTACCAAATGCAATGTTTCAGGTTGAACTTGAGAATGGACACAGAGTACTGGCACATATCAGTGGTAAGCTTCGAATGAATTTCATTAAGATCGTACCGGGTGATAAGGTGACACTGGAGTTGTCTCCCTATGATTTAACCAAGGGTAGAATTATTTGGCGTGACAAGTAAAGCAATCAAATTACAGGAATAAAGATCGAAGCATGAACGAGCAGAGAATGAAATCATGCAGTTTATGAGTGTTCAAAAGTACTATAATAACTGAATTAAAAGCTGCCTGTAACAGGGCGGATTTTAAGATAAAAAATTACTTGCTATTATATTTCTTCAATGGTATAATAGAAAACGGACTTTTTTGAAAGGGGTGAATTACTGTGAAAGTAAGGTCATCAGTAAAACCGATTTGCGAAAAATGCAAAATCATTAAGAGAAAGGGATCCATCAGAGTTATCTGTGAGAATCCTAAACACAAACAAAGACAAGGCTAATATACAATAGTTCGAGTACCTCATATGACTCGTTATTGTTTTATATAATCTAGTTCTTGCTTTTTGTGTTACAATCATCTGACTGTAGGTTCCATCGATGAATGGAAGTGCGGCAGAACATTGTGATATTGTGGACAGCCATCTCCCGGCCTATCTAACCGCTTGATGATGTCTTAAGAACCGTGCCGTCATCATGGATTCTTAACTTCAAGTTGATTGTCTTGAAAGTCACAATTTAAAGCGGCTGAAAACCGTAATATAGGAATGCCAAAAATCGATCGAATTGCAAGGGGTTACTCTGTAATCTCGTTGCGATATAGTTCGTTATGCGGTCGTTATGTTACGTTACAGGCTTGTCTTGCAAGCCTGTATACAGAAGCTGTTGTTGCAGATTCTGTAGCAGTGCTGGTCACTGCGGACGGTGGATATCATTGTGATGTTCGTCGTTATATGAAACAACAAATATTTTTGGAGGTGTAAAAGCACATGGCTCGTATCAGTGGTGTAGATTTACCAAGAGAGAAACGTGTAGAAATCGGACTTACCTATATTTACGGTATCGGTAGAGTAAGTGCGAATCGTATTCTTGCTACAGCAAAAGTTAATCCCGACACTCGTGTTAGAGATTTAACAGATGAAGAAGTTGGCAGAATTCGTGATGTTATTGATGAATCTCAGCAGGTTGAAGGTGATTTAAGAAGAGAAATCGCTCTTAACATCAAGAGACTGCAGGAAATCGGATGCTATAGAGGTATCCGTCATAGAAAGGGCCTTCCGGTTCGTGGTCAGAAAACTAAGACTAACGCTAGAACAAGAAAAGGTCCCAGAAGAACTGTTGCTAACAAGAAGAAGTAGGCTTAGCCCAAATTAATTCTTGGAGAGTAAAACAATAATATTAAATAAATAATTAGAGTTCGTTCTATAGTGAGAATGAACAGAAAATACAAGACGAATTGGTAATATCCGATTCAATTGTAACGAATAATCCAATAGGAGGGTTTGTTAGATGGCTAAGAAAATGGCAACACCAGCAGCTAAAAAAGTGACAAAGAAGCGTGTGAAGAAGAATGTCGATCGTGGACAGGCACACATTCAGTCATCTTTTAACAATACAATTGTTACGCTGACTGATTCAGAAGGCAATGCACTTTCTTGGGCAAGTGCCGGTGGATTAGGCTTTAGAGGTTCAAGAAAGTCTACTGCATACGCTGCACAGATGGCAGCTGAAACAGCAGCTAAGGCAGCACTTGTTCATGGTTTGAAATCCGTAGAGGTTATGGTTAAAGGACCTGGTCAGGGTCGTGAAGCTGCAATCCGCGCGCTTCAAGCTTGCGGTATTGAAGTAACCAGTATTAAGGATGTAACTCCGGTTCCTCATAACGGATGTCGTCCGCCAAAACGCAGAAGAGTCTAATGGGAGGTAAATAACGATGGCTAGAGATATGAGTCCGGTTTTAAAGAAATGTAGATCTCTTGGTCTGGAACCTGCTTATCTTGGAATTGGCAAGAAATCAAACAGAACATTTGCAAGAGCAGGCAAGAAGACTAGTGAATATGGATTACAATTAAGAGAAAAGCAGAAGGCTAAGTTTATCTATGGTATGTTAGAGCAGCCTTTCAGAAACTTATTTGCCAGAGCACAGAAGATGAAGAAGGGTACAGCAGGTGAGAACTTAATGACCCTGTTAGAGCTTAGACTTGATAATGTTATGTTCCGTATGGGATTTGGCAGAACAAGAAAAGAAGCTAGACAGATCGTTGATCACAAGCATGTATTAGTAAACGGCAAATGTGTAAACATTCCATCCTACACATTAAAGGCCGGAGATAAGATTGAGATTAAAGAAAAATTCAAGAATACACAGAGATATAAGGATGTTTTCGAGTTAACCGACGGAAGAACCGTACCTGCATGGCTTGAGGCAAGTCACGAAGCGTTTACAGGTGTAGTTAAGGAACTCCCTACAAGAGACCAGATTGATGTTCCGGTAAACGAAGTGTTGATTGTCGAGTTGTACTCTAAATAATTAAGGCAACTCAAAATACCCAGAAGGAGGGTCCTGTTGTGTTTGATTTTGAAAAACCCAAAATAGAGATTGCAGAAATTTCCGAAGATAAGAAGTTTGGACGTTTTGTGGTAGAACCTCTGGAGAGAGGCTATGGTACAACCTTAGGAAATTCTCTTAGAAGAATCATGCTTTCATCCTTACCGGGTTCTGCCGTAAGTCAAATTAAGATTGACGGTGTTGTTCATGAGTTCTCTGTTATTCCTGGCGTTAAGGAAGATGTAACCGAGATTATCATGAATATCAAGAGCTTAGCAATCAGAAACACAAGCGATACGAACGAGCCTAAAACTGCATACATTGAAGCAGAAGGCGAGGTTGTAGTGACAGCAGGAGATATACAAGCTGACCCGGATATCGAGATACTTAATCCAGATCAAGTAATTGCAACCTTATGTGGTGGACCGGATAGCAGACTCTATATGGAGTTAACTGTTACCAACGGTAGAGGATATGTTAGTGCTGACAAGAATAAGAATGATGATCTGCCAATTGGTGTTATTCCGATTGACTCCATCTATACTCCTGTTGAGCGCGTTAACCTGACTGTTGAGAACACCCGTGTAGGCCAGATCACTGACTTTGATAAGCTTACCTTGGATGTATATACCAATGGAACACTTATCCCGGATGAAGCAGTAAGCTTGGCGGCAAAGGTATTAAGTGAGCATCTGAATTCCTTCATTGATTTGTCTGAACATGCTAAGACAGCCGAGATTATGGTTGAAAAAGAAGACAATGAAAAAGAGAAGGTTCTTGAGATGAACATAGACGAGCTGGAGTTATCCGTTCGTTCCTATAACTGCTTGAAGAGAGCAGGCATTAATACAGTTGAAGAACTTACGAATAAGACGGCAGAAGACATGATGAAGGTTAGAAATCTTGGTCGTAAGTCATTAGAAGAAGTTCTTGCAAAATTAAAGGAGCTTGGTTTATCTCTAAACGCGAGCGATGAATAGTGATAAAATGATTCAAAGGAGGGAAACAAATGGCAGGTTATAGAAAACTTGGAAGAACCTCAAGCCAGAGAAAGGCATTGCTGAGAAACCAGGTTACAAATTTATTATACAATGGTAAAATTGTTACAACCGAAGCTAAGGCAAAGGAAATCCGCAGCATTGCAGAGCATATGATCGCACTTGCAGTGAAAGAAAAAGACAACTTTGAAACCGTTACAGTAACTGCTAAGGTTGCTCGTAAAGACAAAGACGGTAAGAGAGTCAAAGAAGTTGTTAACGGCAAGAAAGTTACAGTATTTGACGAAGTTCAGAAATCTGTAAAGAAGGATAGCGCTACTCGTCTTCATGCGAGAAAGCAGATGATGAAGTATCTTTACCCGGTTACCGAAGTTCCTACAGAGAACGCTGGTAAGAAGAGAAATACTAAGGAGATTAACTTATCCGATAAGTTATTCAATGATATTGCTCCTAAGTATTCAAGCCGTAACGGTGGTTATACAAGAATCGTTAAAATCGGACCCCGTAAGGGCGACGCAGCAATGGAAGTATTAATCGAATTAGTATAATTCCGGAGCACATAGAACAATTAAGATAAGGACCCAGCAGTGTATTCGTACATTGCTGAGTCTTTTTTCTATTTATTTAAACTGTTATATACTTCTATGAAACCTGGCTTTGGCTGTAAATCAATGGACAATAAACCGGAATGTTGCCATTCAGGATAGCCGGGATCACCAACCTGTTGATCCCGATCTAAAGTACTCCAGAAAGATACACAGGTGATAACAGCTTCATCCTTATTGATATCCTTAATGATTTTAAAGAGTTCAGAATAAAAGGCTCCTTGCGTCTGATATTCTGATATGGAATAATTCTTAATAGTTACCTCGGTAAGATGTATTTCCATATCAAGCTCATGAAAGGCATCCACGGCATCAACGAAGCTTGCTTCTGACTTGTCGAGGTAGCTTAATAATGGGCCTGAGTCTTTTTCAAGATAGCATTGCATTCCGATACCATCGATTAACTTCTCATCCTTATTCACCATGTTGATCAGGTAGCAGATGGCATCCCTTTTGGTCGGATCAGTACAACCCCAATCATTATAAAATAATTTAACACCTTCTGATGAATATTTTCTGGCATATTCAAAGGCTTTTTGAATATAATCTGCTCCGATTTTAGTGTAGAATAAATCGGTCTGCAAACCCATACTGATTGGATAATCACCTTTTGGCTCCGTATCCCATATATCAATCCCAATTGCTTCGTTTACTACATCCCAGGCATAAATAACTTCTGGGTACTTTTTCTCAAAATGTGTCACGACCTGCATTATGTAATTTTCCATACGATTCAACATCACAGATCGGTCTACATATTTGCTGTCTGATTTATAACCCTCTCGAAAGAACCAGTCAGGCGTAGCAGCTTGATAAATCAAGGTATGTCCTCTCATCCGAATATTATTTGCAGCAGCAAAGTCCATTATGATATCAGCCTTACTAAAATCCAAACAGGGCATACCATTACCGGACTTTGCATTAATCATAGACTTCTCATGGTCTAATAGACGAGTAGCTTTCATCTCATTTTCAGCTGTCATACTATTAAAATGCTTTTTGACAACTTGCCGAAAAGGAGAGGAAGAAAGAGTATCCTCGCTAATCACAGTACCGAGGTAAAAATTATATTTATCAGCTAATTGATATAAGGAAGGATAAGATAATACCTCCGAGGGGTGATAAACAACCTCTTCGATTCTAATGTTCTTCACATAAAAACTGGTGGTGTTGTTTCGTAGAGTCTGTAGATATAAAAATATAGTATCATATGCTTCGACTCTAACCTTGCGATTGATTTTAACCCAGGAATTTTTCTTCACATCAATTGTACTAATAACAGGATAGAGACGTTTTTTGACCTTTGTGATGTCAAATGAAGCATTGATTGTTTCACTTTCTTGCTCTGTCTGTAACACATAAAGCGTAATTCTATATTCCTTACCAACCTTTAATTTGTTAGTAAGCTCTATTTGTATGCCATGCCATCCCTCGGTACGCCCAGACACATAAACACAAGGACTGCTTTTTTTTTGCACTTTAGAGATAGTAACCGGACCGCGGCCGGTTACCTCGGCCGGAATACCTGTTTTGAAATTATAGACAAGAGATAGAGGTGAGGATGTTTTAGGTGGTGTCTTAGCAAATACCAGTGTGGAATTTTGAAGTAGGATAATGAGCAGAAAAACAGTAACACCTGTAATTATGATATTTCTTATTGATTTCATCGTGAACCACCTCCAATATCATTATAATATTATGAGCAATTAATCACAATAGGGTAAATGATTACCAATTATACCAAATGGAAAACAAGAAAAAGGGTAAATATTTCATTCGCTTTGACGGAGTTTCTTCCTATTATAACGTACAAAAATATACGTTATATACTATTAGTGGTATTCTGCAATTTGTAGATAACGATTGCTAGCATATAGAACTAATCATATGTCATAACTTGTCTGTCTACTGTCATAACTAATCCATCGCTTGTCTAATTCACTTGTTATAATAATATCTAAGGATATATCGGAGGACGTTCAGCAAAATCATATTTAAATCTTAGTGTAGCTATATCTATTTGTAATCAGACAGGCAATATGAAGCAAGTGATCCATTTTAAAATGAAAAACAGGATAACTTAAGGTAGCATTTCATTTATAGATGAATTGGTACTCTTTTCGTGATTCTATTGAATTTTAATATTTTTACTTTTTTTTTGGAACAGTATGAGTTATAATCATGTGTAACCATATTTTTCTGGGTGCTTAAGCTGATTCGGCTTAATATCGGTATGGAATGAAGATATAATTAAAACATAGTGAGCATATGCTAAGCAACATAAGCATATGTGATGGAACGAAGTTCATGATATAAATAATGATTTGATATAGAAATGAGGTTCCCTTATGGAAATGATTAAAGTAGATAATTTGTCCTTTGAATATATCCGCCGTGACGAAGACGGTAATGTGGAGTCTATCAATAAGGCGATTGACAGTGTGAGCCTCAAGGTGAAGAAAGGGGATTTTATCGCTATCCTTGGTGCCAATGGCTCCGGTAAGTCTACCTTGGCAAAGCATATCAATGCGATCCTGTACCCAACGGAAGGAAGGAAGTGTCTGGGTGAATGGATTGAATACCTCAGAGGAGAAGAACCTTTGGGATATTCGTCAGAGTGCGGGGATGGTATTTCAGAATCCGGACAATCAGATCATCGCTACGGTAGTGGAAGAGGATGTCGGCTTTGGACCGGAAAACCTCGGAATTCCTACCGAAGAGATCTGGCAGAGAGTGGAGAAGAGTCTGGAAGCAGTAGGAATGTTAGAATTTAGACATCTTTCACCGAATAAGTTGTCCGGTGGTCAGAAGCAGAGAGTAGCGATTGCCGGTATCATGGCGATGAAGCCGGAATGTATCGTTCTGGATGAACCCACTGCTATGCTAGATCCGAATGGACGAAAAGAAGTAATTGCAACCGTTCGTGAACTCAATAAGACTGAGAATGTAACTGTACTTCTCATTACCCACCATATGGATGAGGTGATCTTTGCAGACAGAGTCTTTGTTATGGAACATGGTCATGTGGTAATGGAAGGGACGCCAAGAGAGATCTTCTCCCGAGTGGAGGACATTAAGAGATATCGAATGGATGTACCGCAAGTAACCGAACTGGCCTATGAGCTTAGTAAGGAAGGCTATGATATTCCTGCCGGCTTATTGACCGTGGAAGAGCTGGTGGCGGCAATCGATACCCTGAAGAAATCGCAGAAATAATCGCAGAGATAATCCGATCTTGCACCAAAGATGTAATCTGATCCGGAGGTGCTCATTCCTGGTTCTTAGGAATTATTTAAGATGTCGAATGTGACATCATTGGAGGTAGGTTGTGCAAATAATATTTGATAAAATTAATTATGTATACAGCGGCGGAACGGCATTTGCCAGACACGCCATTAAGGATATCAGCTTCTCCATCGAGAAAGGAGAATTCATCGGACTGATTGGACATACCGGCTCGGGCAAGTCCACCTTAATTCAGCATATGAATGGTTTGATTAAGGCGAGCAGTGGACACATCTACTTCAACGGTGAAGATATCTATGATAACAGCTATAAGCTGAAGGAGCTCCGTAGTAAGGTTGGCTTGGTATTCCAGTATCCGGAGCATCAGCTATTTGAGACAACGGTATTCAAAGATGTACTGTTCGGACCTACGAATCTGGGTCTGGATAAGCTGGAATGTGAACTACGTGCATACGAAGCTTTGAAGATGGTTGGCATCGGAGATGATCTCTTAGATGCGTCACCCTTCGAGTTATCCGGTGGACAGAAGCGTCGTGTCGCCATCGCGGGAGTACTGGCGATGAAGCCGGAGGTATTAATTCTGGATGAACCTACTGCCGGACTCGATCCGAAGGGCAGAGATGATATCCTCGAGCAGATCGCAAAGCTGCATAGAGAAAGCGGAATGACGATTATTCTAGTTACTCATAGCATGGAGGATGTGGCAAATTATGCTGACCGACTTTTTGTTATGAATAAAGGTGAGCTCGTATTGCAGCATTCCACTAAGGAAGTATTTGCTCATTATCAGGAGCTTGAAAAGATGCATTTGGCAGCTCCACAGGTAACCTATGTTATGAATGCTTTGAAGGACAGGGGATATGCGGTTACTACAGATGCAACGACGATAACCGAAGCAAAGAATGAGATACTTGCGTTGCTTCGTGCAAAAGGATAGGAAGTGAGACATTATGATCAGAGATATTACTATAGGGCAATATTACCCCACGAATTCCATATTGCATCGATTGGATCCAAGAGTGAAATTAATCGGAACATTTATGTTTATCATCTCACTCTTTCTATTCCAATCCCTCTTCGGATATATCGTGGTTACCATATTTCTTGTATCCGTGATTAAGTTGTCCAAGGTACCCTTCGGGTTTATTGTAAAGGGTTTGAAGGCAGTAATTATTCTTCTCTTATTTACGGTGTTCTTCAACATGTTCTTTACACCGGGAGAGACCTTATGGCAATTTGGTGTGATTAAGATTACGAAGGAAGGATTGATTAATTCCGGTTTCATGGCGATACGACTCACTTTCCTGATTATCGGATCATCACTAATGACTTTCACCACCACCCCGAACCAATTGACCGACGGACTAGAGAAGGTACTGAAACCCTTGAACCATATCAAGGTACCGGTACATGAGATTTCCATGATGATGTCCATCGCACTTCGCTTTATTCCGATCTTACTGGAAGAGACGGATAAGATTATGAAGGCGCAGATGGCGAGAGGTGCGGATTTTGAATCCGGCGGTCTATTAAAGAGAGCGAAAAGCTTGATTCCACTCCTTGTTCCGTTGTTTGTATCAGCCTTCCGCCGGGCAAATGATCTTGCGATGGCGATGGAGGCCAGATGCTACCGCGGCGGTGATGGAAGAACGAAGATGAAGCCTCTTCGTTATCACAGCAGAGACTATGTAGCTTATCTTAGTTTACTGTTGTATCTTGGGGCGATCATAGCACTGAACATTATGATTAAGAAAATAGTGTAGATATTGGGGACTGAGCCATGAAGCGCATAAAACTAATAATCGCATATGATGGAACGAATTATTGCGGATGGCAACTCCAACCGGGGCAACCAACAATCGAAGCGGAGATAAATAGAGCACTTTCTGAGCTTCTGGGTGAAGAGATTGTAGTCATCGGAGCCAGTCGGACCGACTCAGGTGTTCATGCTCTCGGCAATGTAGCAGTCTTTGATACAGAGAGTTCTATTCCTGCCGAGAAGATCTGCCTTGCATTGAATGTGTGGCTCCCGGAGGATATCCGGGTACAAAGTTCAGAAGAGGTCGCTGCGGATTGGCATCCGAGAAGAAGAGTTAGTCGTAAGACTTATGAATATCATATAATGAACCGTAGAATCGCGATTCCTACCGAACGGCTCTATTCTACTTTTATCTATTATAAGCTGGATATCCTGCGAATGCAGGAGGCAGCGCAGTATCTGATTGGAGAACATGATTTTAAGAGCTTCTGCTCTGTGAAGACACAGGCGTCAGACACTGTTCGAACAATCCACCGCCTTGAGGTAAGCAGTCAGGGAGATCAGATCATCATCTCGGTCACCGGGAACGGCTTTCTCTATAATATGGTCCGAATCATCGCCGGTACACTAATTGAGATCGGAAGAGGAGCTTACCCTCCGGAGAGAATGAAGCAGATGCTGGATCACTGTAATCGTACGATTGCAGGACCTACGGCACAGGCACATGGACTGACGCTGATCAAGATAGAATATGAGTAAGGAGGAAGGTTATGTTTGATTTTAGTACGGATCTGAACGCGATTAATGATACAACCATCTTGATACGTCTATTGTTATCCGTCCTTCTTGGTGGAGTGATTGGTTATGAGAGGGGAAGAGCCGGACGGCCAGCTGGACTACGTACTCATATTCTGGTTTGTATGGGATCAACGCTGGCAATCATGACGAACCAATACATTTATCAGGTGTACGGTGTCGGTGATCCGACCCGAATGGCGGCTCAGGTAATCTCCGGTATCGGTTTTCTCGGAGCAGGAACGATTATCGTAACCGGTAGGCATCAAGTCAAAGGACTTACTACTGCTGCTGGTCTGTGGGCAACTGCATGTATGGGTTTGGCGATAGGAATCGGTTTCTACAAAGCAGCAATTGTAAGTTGCCTCTTAATCACCTTTGCTACTGTGGTTCTGCACCGATTGGATAACAACATGTTGGTTAAGGCAAACGTCCTGGATATTTACCTTGAGTTCTCAAAAGGAGCCTCTATTACTAATGTACTAGACAGAATCAAGCAGTTGGGAATTAAGGTAGATTATATTGAAATAGTAAGACCTTCCTATGATTCTACAGCATCTGCAGCGATTATGACCTTACGTCTAAAGTCGAAAAAAGTAAGAATTGATATCTTATCACAAATTAGTCTGATAGACGGGGTTGAATTCGTAGAAGAGATATAGAAAAATGATTTTAAACCCTCAGACAAAAGATGACAAATAAATCTTGAAAATACCATAATATACATAATGTTCATAGTTACTCCTAACGCTACTAGCTTAAGACAAGCTTTTATGCGTTAGGAGTTTTTTGATTAGGATGAATTTAATGCGTTCATTTGATGATGCGTTGGAACACATAATAAATTATAAAAATAACGGCTACTTATGGAATATAATTATGAAAAAAAATGAAATTATATTTATAAAAAGATGGAAGATTGTTACAAATCTAATTATTATGCGATGGAATCGTAGCGTACATGGTTGACATTTCCAAATTAACTGTATATAATTAGGACTCGTAATAGTAAAAATTTTACATTTAAAATGACAAATACCAAAGTTAAATTGGTTGATATGTAAATAGATTACATAGCTGTATGGGAAACAGCAACCGGAGGAGCATATTGTAGTTATAATGTCAGCAACTATCAATTGAGAAATACATAAAGTGGGGGACTTTTATGGATGGAATCTGGATTTTTATCGTATCATTATTCTCAGGGAGTAAGGAGACTTATAACCTAAACGAAGGAGTGCTGGTTACAGTTTTAATCGGTCTGTTAGTCGCACTATCCATCAGCTTTGCAGTCGCCAAGAAGAATCATTTATACAGTAAGCCGAATGGGCTTGATGATGTAAGTGAAATTGAAAACTGATAGCAATACATATCGAGGTGACTAATGAAAAGAGAAAACGAAAGAGTTACTAACTGGCTTACTATATTAATCGAATTAATCAGCATGATTGCAGCCTTTTATCTGTCGGCATATATTCGCGGAGGCATCATTCAATCGGGATATTTCAACAACTTATATAGTAATGCTCTCATTGTATTAATATTTTCATGTATTCTGATACATAACATTGATAGTAACAAAAATAATATCTTCAAGCGTGGCTACTTTGAAGAACTCATCCATATATTTAAGAATCAGGGGAAATTAGGCCTGATTCTTCTTGCCTATATGTTCATGGTTCAGCAAGGTAGCTCCTATTCGCGCGTCTTCTTAACGATATTCTTTGTTCTGAATGTCTTAGTCAACTATGTCCTACTAAGTTATCTGAAGATCTTCATGTTGGTATACTATAAGAAGAGTACCGGCAGCAGGAAGGTCATGCTTATCACCACTTCCAGAAATGCATCCAAGATAATCCGAAGAATCCGAAGAGAAAATGAGTGGCAGATCTATGTCACTATGATCGCTCTCTGGGATGAGAATCGAATTGGTGAGAGGATCGAAGGGATCGAAGTGGTCGCAGATCAGGAGAACCTCTTCGAGGTAGTAAAACGTAATGTAGTAGATGAAGTATTCATCAATATCCCCCGCAGTATCAAGATTGATCTGGAAGCCTTAGTGCTTGAATTTGAGAAGATGGGTATCATTGTCCATCTTAATCTCGATATTTTCGGTAACATCAAGTTGAAAGAAAAGCGAATTAACGAACTAGCAGGTCACAATGTGGTCACCTTCTCAACGAAATTATTCGATGAGAAACATGCCTTCCTAAAGCGTGCCATAGATATCCTTGGTGCATTCGCAGGATGTATCGTGTTGGCTATTCTGACTTTATTTCTGGCACCCGCAATCATATTAGAATCTGAGGGTCCGGTATTCTTCAAGCAGACCAGAGTAGGTAAGAACGGTCGTAAGTTCAAGATCTATAAGTTCCGTTCAATGTATAAGGATGCCGAGCAGCGTAAGAAAGATCTGATGGCTCAAAATGAGATGAACGGTCTGATGTTCAAGATGACCGATGATCCGAGAATCACCAAAGTAGGTAAGTTCATCCGTAAAACAAGCCTGGATGAATTCCCGCAGTTTGTCAATGTATTATTCGGTGATATGAGTCTGGTTGGAACCAGACCGCCGACAGAGGATGAATTCCTCCAATATGAGGGTGTACATAAGAGAAGACTGATGCTTAAGCCGGGGCTTACCGGCCTATGGCAGGTCAGTGGCAGGAGTGATATCACAGACTTCGAAGAAGTGGTAAGAATGGATCTCGAGTATATCGATAACTGGTCTATAAAGTTGGATGTGAAATTGATTGCGAAGACTGTGGGGATAGTTGTGTTTGGTAGAGGGGCACGGTAGGTTATATTAATAGTAAAAAATAAATTAGAATTATGGAAGAGAGAAGTATGGAAAAAGGTTTTGTTGATCTTCACACTCATATACTTCCGGGAGTGGACGATGGCGCTAGGAATCTGGAGGAGACAATCCGGATGCTTCGAATCGCTTACCAGGAAGGGATTCGCACTGTTATTGCTACTCCGCATTTTGTCGCAGGAGCAAAGAATGTTCCAGTGGACCGGCTCAGATTACTGTGTGATCAGGTTCAGCAGGAAGCGCAGAAGATCGATCCGAATATGAGGATTTTGCTTGGGAATGAAATATATTATAGTGAATCTGTACTGGAGGCACTACAATTGGGGACTGCACTCTCCTTGGCAGGTAGCAGGTATGTTTTGATTGAGTTCTATCCAAAGGAAACATTCAAAAATATATTCCAAGGGCTTGGAGGACTGGTCAGAGCCGGCTATCTGCCTATTCTTGCCCATATGGAGCGTTACCAATGCCTCTATAAGAAAGAGGATTCAGTAATAGAGCTGATTAATCTGGGATGTTACCTGCAGATGAACAGTAATAGCCTGATTGGTAGCATATTAGATACAGAAGCAAAGTATCATAGAAAGCTGGTGGCGCAGGGATTGATACATTTTCTTGGAAGTGACTGTCATGATGATAAGGAAAGAATTCCAAGTATGCTAAAAGCGAAGCTACAATTACAAAAGAAGTGCGAAGAAGATTTGCTGAACCGGATATTTTACGAACATCCATTCAAAGTCCTGGAAAACACTTACATATAAAAGGAGCTTGAAATGAAAAAACTTCAATGATGAAATCGAAATTAAACCAGAGGGCACTATGCTATGCTACCCCATATAGGAATTGTTATTTTTCAATGTCCTATATGGGGGTAGCATAGCATTGTGATCTCTGGGTATTCCTGTGTGCCCGGTGGGCACATGTTCTTGACAATAGAAAGTTCGCGAAGCGTGCTTACTATCGTACTATAAACTAGGAAAAGACTGATCCCTCTCGTTCATACACAGTGGGGTGCCATCCTCCAGGTGATAGGAGCTGCAGTCTGCAGAACCCGGATAGATCCCTACCAGCTGAGGCCACTCGATTCCGATCGACGGATCATTCCAAGCTAAGCCGCCTTCATCACCAGGAGTATAGAAATCAGTACATTTGTAGCAGAACTCTGCCATATCGCTTAATACAAGGTAACCATGTGCGAAGCCTTCCGGAACATAGAATTGCTTCTTGTTTTCTTCGGATAGTTCCACGCCATACCATTTACCATAGGTTTTGCTGCCGCTTCTCAGATCGACTGCGACATCAAAAGCCGTTCCTCTCACTATTCTGACCAGCTTGCCCTGAGGATGCTGCTTTTGATAATGTAATCCGCGTAGGACTCCTTTGGTAGAGGAGGACTGATTATCTTGAACAAAGGTCATAGTTAGTCCCGCTTCCGCCATATCTCTCTGATTATAGGTCTCCATAAACTGGCCCCTGGCATCACCAAATACCTTTGGTTCTATCACATATAATCCCTCGATCGGACACGCTGTTATCTTGATTTGTCCCATAACTTTAATCTCCCTAGATTAATTATTAAGGTTAGGTGTCATAAGTCATCCTAACCATATTAGCGGTTGTCATACATATTGCGATAATAGTTCTGGTATTCTCCGGAAAGGATCGTCTTCCACCAGTCTTGATTCTCCAGATACCATTTGATTGTC
>JAGFXQ010000153.1 GCA_017861355.1 Bacillota bacterium | reverse complement strand
ACTATAAAGTAGTTCTGGTGAACTGCACCTCGATTTCATCCGTTACGAATGCAAGCGTTAAGATCGAAGGAAATAGTACTGTGATTACTCCGGATAGGCCAGGGACAATTATAGTAAAACAAATATAAAGTAGATGCCTTTTAACAGAAATAGTAGAGCAAACTTATTCATAAAAGGGGATAGCAAGCATAATTTGATTGGTAAGGAGAATTAGTAATTAAATATAATTCTGTAATATTGTCACATACTATTTATCTCAATAGTGATATAACTATATCATAAGTTAAAAATAGAAAGGTGTGGGTGACATATGTTTTCATTATTTCAAAAAAACGACACAAATTCAGTTCATGTAAGTGAGATTGATGATATACTTCAGGATATTAATTTGATTGATATTAGAGAGACTAATGAATGTGCACATGGAAGTATCAAAGGTGCCAAAAATATTCCAATGGGTCAGTTGATGACGAATCCCGATAAGTACCTGGATAAGACGAAGACCTACTATATTATGTGCCAATCCGGAGGCAGAAGTGCCAATGCCGTATCCGCTTTACATAGAGCCGGCTATGATGTGGTGAATGTCAAGGGTGGTATGGGAAGCTATTTCGGTAAAAACCGTAAGTAAGAGAAACAAATCCTAATATATAATTACAAAAATAATGCCTTATCAATATAGCACCTTCCAACGAAGAGTATTACTTCATCGAGAGATTCTATATCGATAAGGTATTATTTATAACAAGAAGCTATTCAACCTTACTTCTTATAAAGGTTTATTAAAGATGCTTTACATACATTCCTAGTATCTCATGGGAATTAAATCGATATAATCCTGTAAGGGTGCATCTCTGAGCAAGCATTCAATAATCTGTCTTCCAAGGGGATGAAGCTCATCTGTATTGAACTTTACGGCTTCCTTCTTAAAGAATTCGGTTAAAATCGTAGCACCTGCATCATAACCCTCGGTGCCAAGCTTTGATTGCCGCTCCGGCTGAAGGAAGGATCTACGGATATATTGCCCATCAACCTTCAAGGATTCAAGTCCATAACCCAACAGAGTGCAACGAGCTTCCTTTAGCTGATCCATCTTGAATTTTGCACTGCCACGTCTTGCGATATACTCTCTTGCAACCCATTGAGGATTGAAGCCAACTTTATATACGCCGATATGTTGATTCGGGATTAATACATATCTGGTACTGGAGGAACGGGTGATTTGATCCAACAGAAGATTAGCCTGTTTTACCATCTTACCGGTTGCAAAAGGCCAATAGGATCCAACCCCTTCGCTTACCATACCGGTACCACCGATAATACTGGGATTATTATAACCTCTGGGAGCAACCAATCGCCATAGCCATGCCAAGGCGGGAGGAAGGATATGCAGCATACCTAATATACCATAAGAGGGGTTCTCCATTGTGCTGGGGGGAGTACGAACACCAAAGCTGCGAACATCAACCTCTACGGGATCAGACACTATGTTCGGAACCAGATGTCTTGGAAGAATCGCTCTTGGATTCGGGCAGGGTTCACCGTTGGAATCTAAGGTATGCTCCCAAACCAGACAGGTTGCCTTTGGAACCGCCTGAATATTCAAGAACAGAAGAGGCTCCTTCGGTTGGGTGAAGATCTTCTCATACTGAGGGGAAGTACCATATTCGGTGACATGATCCAGTCGTAAGAACCAACCATTTTCTGCATCCGATACAACCAGCTTATGGCTGTCATTTTGCATTGCAGGATGGCAGAGTGCCATATCGTCCGTTACCGGACGGAGTTCGCAGGTTTCGTTTAATTCCAGATAAAATACCTCTCCGGTAACTAGATTTTCACCTAATACTAATCTACCGTCAGCTGCTCTGTGCGGAGGTTCAATCATTTCGGATTTACCGCCGCCGGAAGCGCCCTCATGCATAATTACAATCTCATTATCATAAGGAGTGATTACTTTAACAGTAGAAGCGTGGGCAGTCAGCCAACCTTCTCTTTCTCCGATATTAAGCAATACTCCATAGATTCCCTTCTTTGCACTGGGACCTGGATATAGGTTATAGGAGAATACCTCATGAACCTCTTCCAGACGATTGTGTACAACAATCTGTTTCCCGTCAAAATCGGTATGGCGAAATGGAGGTGCAAGATATACAATCGCTTTCGGAGTGAAGTTATCCTGAACGTCGTCAATGCCTAGAAAACCCTGTAGATCAGCAAGTGCACAGGCAAAGAAAGCAGCATTGGCTGGAGCGATCAGAATTGCGTCATAGCCATACTCATAACCACCTGCTTTGAAGGGAAGAACGATAAGTTCTTGCTGCTTCAGCCACTCCAAGGTCTGATTACGCAGAGGTTCAAAGTCCTTGTGATATTCATCCAAATATCGCGGTTTATCCGTGTCTTGATGGTCACCGATGACAAGGCTATCCGGATCACGGCGACGCATATAATCCTCCATATAATTCACAGCTACACCGTTTCTACAACGGGTTACATTTGCTTCTATAACTCTGCCTTTACCCGGAACATCATAGACAACTTCGAAGCTGTCTACCGCGGTGTTGCCGAAGGAAAGATCAATTAATTCAGCCCGGGACTTGGGAAAGGTTACCTTACTGCTACCGGTTATAATGCTTTTAACTTCTTCTGTCAAAATAAATTTCTGCAAGTAGTCCTTCATGTGATACTCCATTTCTTAATCTAATTAATTTGTGTTAATAAAAATGGTGGGAGAGGATTTTACATTTTCCACCACATCTCAGTTTGCAGCTTTTCATCCTTCGCAATTACTTCATTTTCCATATCGGCTTTCATCTTCTCAAGCTTATTCCCTAATTCTTCGTCACCGATTGCCAATATCTGCGCAGCAAGAATGCCTGCGTTGTCAGCTCCGTCAATGGCAACCGTTGCAACCGGAATACCCTTCGGCATTTGAACTGTGGAGAGAAGAGAATCCAGCCCGTCCATCGTAGAGGATTTAATCGGAATACCGATAACCGGAAGAATTGTATGAGCTGCAATAATACCGGCAAGATGAGCGGCCTTCCCAGCGGCACAGATGATTACACCATAACCATTGCTTTTTGCTGCAGAGGCAAAATCACAGGCGATTTTAGGAGTGCGGTGAGCACTCATAACATGTACTTCAACTTCAATACCAAAACTCTTCAGGGAATTAATGGCACCTTTCACCACCGGTAAATCACTGTCACTACCCATAAGAATTGCTACTTTTTTATTCATTGTTCATTCTCCTTTATTAATATATTTTGTATATTTTGTATATCAGGTATTCTGAAATATATAAAAAAAGCCAATATCTTAGAAACTCCCAAGATATCGGCTTACTTACAACTTAACAAACATAGAAAGCTACGCAACTTGGCATATTACTTTACAACCGTTAATTTGTGTCGTCTTCCGGAAATATTATTTTAATTTTAAGCAAGCATAAATCATGCTCACTACGCCTTAATCATCTCTTCGATATTTTGGTCTGTAGTTATTACAATGATCTTCTCACCGGTCTTTGTACTGATGTCGGAATGGGTGCTGACGATGGCTACATTGATTATATCTGTAATCAATGTTTCCAAATATCCTCGCCCTCCTTCAAATAGGGTGGAACGAACCTTTTTAAATAACTCTACGCCCTGCGGATTATCGGTAAGCTTCTGTTCAGAGGGACTTAAAATTCCGGACAAACGGATGATAATCATATCATTGATTATGTATGTTCTGATAAGCTTTGGTCCTCTGCCCATATATTCCAGTTCGAATTTACTAACCGCTTCCGAAATCTTTGCTTCTAATTGACCTTTGGTCATAGTAATCACCTCTAAGTGAATTAAATATAACTGATTTGATTTCGGATGTCAACAATAATTACCGCCACTTTTACAAAATCGGGAATATATACATATTATTGAATAATTATAAAATATTTATCAGATTAGATAATTAACTATATCATGAAATAACAATTGAATATTATGTCGAAAATAGTATAATTATATTAAATGAAGTTATACATCGATAATAAATTGAGCGATGGTATAAACTTTTCTTACACAGGAGAAAAAGAATGCAGAATAATAAGGTGAAAGCGTTATTCATTCTTCGATTATTACTTTTGATGACCATAGGTGCAGGCTATATCTACTTCACTTGGTCCTCTGGATTGAATAAGACGAAGGAACAGGCAATCAAACTGGCCAGAGTTGTAGTTTCCGGTCTGCATAGTGAAGATATTGCAATGCTTGAAGCTTCATCTCAGGATTCGAACAAGGTTGAGTACCTAGAGCTGAAGAAGAATCTGACGAAATTTGTCACTGTCCAGACAGACATTCGCTTCGCTTATATCTATAAGATGAAACAGGATAAGATCTATATAATGGCTGATTCAGAGCAGGAATATTCGAAGGATTATTCACCACCGGGGCAGGAATACACAGAAGCACAGAGAATCTTTTATGAAGCTGCGGGAGACAGTGGAAAAGTATATGTTGCTGATACGAAAGATCGTTGGGGTAGTTTCAAAACAATACTTGTTCCGATCGAGAATCCAAAGACCGGCATGACTATGGCGGTGTTCGGGATGGATTATACCTTGAGTCACTGGAATTATTATGCCCATAATAATGTGTTACTTGCTACTGCAGTTATTCTATGTATCCTTATGCTGTTCTTTGCGGGGAATGTTATAATGTCTAATAATATCGCACTTCGTGAAGAAAAAGAAAAGCTGGCTCATATTAATGATAAGCTGATAGAAAGTGAACGAAACAATGCTTTATTATTAGTGAATCTACCCGGATTAGTATATCGGTGCCGTTATGATAAACATTGGACGATGGAATATGTGTCGGATGGCAGTCTTAATCTGACCGGATACAAACCCTCCGACCTAGTGCATAATCATACGGTTGCTTTTAATGATCTGATCACTCCGGAATTTCGCATACCTGTATGGGAGCAATGGACAAAGACACTTCAGGATAAATCCTCCTTCATCGGAGAATATTCAATTAAGACGGCATCAGGTGAAATTAAATGGGTATATGAGCATGGTCGGGGAATCTATGATGAACATGGAAATATCGAAATAGTCGAAGGACTTATTATTGACATAACAGATCGAAAGATGAGAGAAAATGAGATCAATTACCTGAATCATCATGATACGCTTACCGGAATCTATAATCGTCGGTATTTTGAGATGGAAAAACTCAGGATTGAACGGGAACAATTATGTCCGGTGTCCGTGATTATGGGTGACATTAACGGCTTAAAGCTGATCAATGATTCCTTCGGTCATATGGAAGGAGATAAACTGATTGTCAGTATAGCACAAATACTCCAGAAAAACTGCAGAGAGAACGATATTCTGGCACGTACCGGTGGAGATGAATTCAGTATTTTACTTCCGGATTCTACGAACGAATATGCAGAAGAGATCGCGAAGAAAATCGAGGAGGATTGTGCTGAATTGAAGAAATCAGCACTGGGTGATGTGTACCATTTGAGTATTTCGCTTGGCTGCGCAACTAAGTACAACCCGGAGCAACCGTTATCTCAGATCATCAAGGATGCAGAGGACCGAATGTATCGCTATAAGATGCTTCAGAGCCGAAGCCTTCACAGTTCGCTCTTATCTTCCATGAAGACTACTTTATTCGAGAAGAATAAAGAGACAGAGGAACATGCACAGAGATTAATTGCTTACTCCAATTTGATTGGTCATCAGATGCATCTGATGGATCAACAGCTAAATGACCTGGAATTGTTGTCAACCCTACATGATATCGGAAAAATCGGAATCAGTGATTTACTTCTGAATAAACCAGGTAAGCTCTCGAATGAGGAATGGGTTGAAATGAGGAAGCATCCGGAGATTGGCTATCGTATTGCTATGTCTACTTCGGAATTGGCACCAATAGCAGAATATATCCTTTATCATCATGAGCGATGGGACGGTAGTGGATACCCACAGGGTTTGAAGGGGACAGAGATACCGCTCTTATCAAGAATTATCGCAGTGGCAGATGCGTATGATGCTATGACAGAAGATCGCCCATACCGGGCCGCTATGTCGAAGCAGGAGGCAATCGTTGAATTACGACGTAACGCAGGGACGCAGTTTGACCCTAATATTGTTGAGATTTTTCTGTCAGAGCTGAAAGATAAGCCGGAATAAGGAGCTAAATAATGAATTCCTGCTTTTGATTTTTGTTTGGAAATAATTATAAAAAACCACTTGACAAGAATATTTATTCATTGCTATAATGCGATTAATAACATAACCAATAAAACCGTTGAGCAAGAGAAGTAAGATTTATGTGTTGTATACAGAGAGCCGCTATGGGTGGGAATGCGGTTACAAAGATAATTCTGAATGGACTTGTGAGGGAAGCCTGAAATCATAGAAAGTAGGCGCTTACGGGAACCCTGTCCGTTATCAGTGGGGTGCATATGATGGTATGCAGAATGAGAGGATGTATTCAGACTACATCAAACCGGGTGGTACCGCAGAAGCATAAGCTTTTGTCCCTGTAAATTACAGGGATAAGAGCTTTTTTTATACCCCAAAATACCAAATCACACCTCAAAATACCAAATTATAGCACAAATATCAAAGACAACAATGAAAAGAAAGGATTGGTGATCATCATGATAACGCCAAACTGTAATGAAATTGAAGCATTATCCAAAGAGTATAGTATCATTCCTATCTGTAAGGAAATCTATGCCGATATTATTACTCCGATTACTTTACTTCGAAAGATATCTCAGATCAGTGAACGATATTTCCTTCTGGAAAGTATAGAAGGTGGTGAAAAATGGGGAAGGTACTCCTTCCTTGGTCTTGATCCGATTGTTCATATAACCTGTAAGAACAAGGTTGTTAAGTTGGAAAACGGGATCACACAGGAGTTTCTCACAGAGAAACCTTTTACTATCCTTAGAGAGGTTCTGGAACAGTATAAAGCACCGAAGCTTCCGGGCATGCCTCCTTTTACCGGTGGATTGGTGGGATACTTTGGTTATGAGATGATCGGCTATGCAGAACCGGTACTAAAGCTGAAAAGCAGTGAGTTCAACGATTTTGACCTAATGTTGTTTGATAAGGTTATCGCATATGATCATCTAAAGCAGAAGATCAGTATTGTAGTGAATATGAGAACAGATAAGGTACTTGAGAATTATGGGAAGGCGGTATCTGAACTTGAGGTATTACACCGGTTTATCTTAGAACCAACTCCCTTTCCCCATTCTGTAGCGACGGGGAAGCCTTCCTTCCACTGCAATGTTACGAAGGAGGAATACTGTGGGATGGTAGAGAAGACAAAAGAATATATCGTGAATGGTGATATCTTTCAAGCAGTAATTTCAAGACGTTTTGAAACGGATTATAAAGAGAGTCTGTTGAATGCTTACCGAGTTCTGAGAACAACCAATCCTTCCCCTTACATGGTATTTCTGCAGAACAAGGAGGTACAGCTTGTCTCAACTTCACCGGAGACTTTGGTTCGTTTAAAGGATGGTAAGCTTTCCACCTTCCCGATTGCAGGTTCCAGACCAAGAGGAAAAGAGAAGGAAGAGGATGAGATCTTAGCGAAGGAGCTGCCTGGATGCTCTGGATGCCATCAGTGCAATTCTTCCTGCAGGAACCTTATCCGGAGCACCGAAGATCAGAGCCTGTGAGATTATTGAAGAGCTGGAGAAGATACCGAGAGGAATCTATGGTGGAGCGATTGGATATATTGATTTTACGGGAAATATGGATACTTGTATCGCAATCCGTATGGCTGTGAAGAAGAACGATAAGGTATATATCCAAGCAGGTGGTGGAATCGTTGCAGACAGTGTTCCCGAGAAGGAATATGAGGAATCAGCCAATAAAGCCAAAGCAGTCATGGAGGCAATCGAGAATGCGAAGGATGTTGAATAGGAGGGGGTAGAATTATGATTCTGATGATAGATAATTATGACAGCTTTACTTATAATCTGGTGCAGCTTGCCGGAGGAATCGGAGCAGAATTAAAGGTGATCCGTAATGATGAGATGACAATAGAGCAGATTCGATTAGGTAAGCCAACTCACATTATCTTGTCACCCGGACCCGGTTATCCGAAAGATGCCGGGATCTGTGAGGAGGTCATCCGGGAGCTGAAGGGTGAATTGCCAATCTTAGGTGTATGTCTTGGACATCAGGCAATCTGTGAGGTGTTTGGCGCTGAGATCACCTTGGCAAGAAGATTGATGCATGGCAAGCAAAGCAATATTCATATTGCCAACGGTGCCAGAGTGTTTCATGGACTTCCACCAATTATTAAAGCAGCGAGATATCATTCCCTGATCGCAAGAAAGGACACCTTACCAGATGATTTGCTGGTAATCGCAGAGGATGATGAGGGTGAGGTAATGGCTGTCAAGCATCGTAACTATGAGATTTACGGATTGCAGTTCCATCCGGAATCGATACTGACACCTCAAGGAGAGACAATCATTCGTAATTTTATCGAGATAGGCGGTGAAGCATTATGATACAGCAAGCAATCTATAAAGCTCTGAACAGAGAGAACCTGGGTTTAGAAGAGACCAAAGCTGTTATGGATGAGATAATGAGCGGTAATGCTACCAATGCTCAGATTGCAGGCTTTGTTACTGCCATTCGTATGAAGGGTGAGACCATCGACGAGATAACAGCCTGTGCGATGATTATGAGAAAGTACGGTCTCAAGCTTAAGTCTGAGAGTGACGTTCTTGATATCGTTGGGACAGGTGGAGATGAAGCATTTACCTTCAATATCTCTACAATCTCATCCTTGATTATCGCTGCAGCCGGAATTCCTGTTGCAAAGCATGGTAACCGGAGTGTATCCAGTAAATGCGGCAGTGCGGATGTACTGGAGGCCCTGGGAGTTAAGATAGATATTCCGGTAGAGAAAAGCGAGGAGTTATTAAAAGAAATCGGTATCTGCTTTCTCTTCGCACCCCTTTATCATTCCTCTATGAAATACGCAGCACCGGTAAGAAGAGAACTGGGAGTTCGAACGATCTTCAATATTCTTGGACCACTATCCAGTCCGGCGAATGCATCTCTTCAGTTGCTCGGCGTGTATGATGAGAATCTGGTGGAGCCTATGGCAAGAGTTCTTGCTAATCTTGGGGTCAAGAGAGCCATGGTAGTGCATGGTCATGATGGTCTGGATGAAGTATCCTTAAGTGCTAAGACAACAGTCTGTGAAGTGAATCATGGACAGTTAAACAGCTTCTTCCTGGACCCTCATCAATTCGGGTTTGATTATTGTAAACCGGAGGAACTGGTTGGTGGTGATCCGGCGCAGAATGCAGACATAGCGAGAAAAATCTTATCCGGGGAACGAGGAGCAAAGAGAGATATCGTATTATTGAATAGCGCAATCTGCTTATATATGTCCTTTAACAATATTACTTTACGTGAATGCGTAAGACTGGCGGCAGACACAATTGACAGCGGAAAAGCAATGAGGAAGCTGGAGGACTTTATCCGGTTATCCAATGCGTAAAAGCAAATGTAGTAAAGAGCTTTTGACACCCCAATAATACTGAAATGATGATGCAAAACGATGTTACAAGAAAGGACAAATAGATATGATATTGGATACCATAGCACAAGCTACTGTAATCAGAGTAGCGAAAGCAAAGGAACGGATCAGTCAAAAGGATTTGATCCAAAGGATCTATGGAACAGATGGGTTGAATCGATTTCATAATCGCACTCCCTTTGCTTTTGAAAATTCCTTACGCAAGATCAGTGATCTGCAGAATGGACCGTTATCCATGGCTTTTATCTGTGAGGTGAAGAAAGCATCTCCCTCCAAGGGCCTGATTACAGAGACTTTTCCTTATCTATCCATAGCAAAGGAATATGAAGAGGCAGGAGCGGATGCCATCTCTGTACTGACGGAACCGGATTACTTTCTGGGAGCAGATCATTATCTGACCGAAATCAGTAAGGAAGTATCCGTCCCGGTTCTTCGTAAGGACTTTGTGCTTGATGAATATCAGATCTATGAAGCAAAACAGATTGGAGCAGACGCGATTCTACTGATTTGCAGCTTACTGGATACGCAGACCATTCGACGATATCTAAATCTTTGTGCTGAAATGGGCTTATCGGCTCTGGTCGAGGCCCATTCAGAGGAAGAGCTTCACTCAGCGTTGAGTGCAGGAGCGAGAATCATCGGAGTAAATAACAGAAATCTAAGAACGTTTGAGGTAGATATCAATTTAAGCCTTAACTTAAGGAAAATGGTTCCCGAAGAGATCATCTTTGTTGCGGAAAGCGGTATTCAGTGTAGGGACGATATCATCGCTCTGTCCGAGGCCCGTGTCGATGCTGTATTGATTGGAGAGACCTTGATGCGCAGCAGGGATAAGAAAGATGCGTTGGAGGTATTGAGAGGATATTCACATTAAATAGTAAGAATCAGAAGCGGAGTAAAATAGATATTGTTTCGATAGGATGGATGTCAGGATAGAATGAAAGTCAGGATAGCATAGTAGACAGAATAGAATAGTAGTCTGTATAGGATGAAGGCAGGATAGAATAGTAGTCTGTTTAGGACAGAAGACAGGATAGGAGGGATGGTTTTGACGAAGATTAAAATCTGTGGACTGACAAGTGAAGCAGATATCGTGGCAGTGAATGAGATTCTTCCGGATTATATCGGTTTTGTATTTGCGAAGAGTAGAAGACAAATTAGTGAAGAGACGGCAAGACGGCTGAAGGATCATTTGAATCCGCGAATTCAATCAGTAGGCGTATTTGTCAATGAGAAGATTGAGACAGTAATTCGCTTATGTGAGAATAATCTTCTTGACTTGGTTCAACTCCACGGGGACGAGACAGAGGAATATATCCTGAGGCTGAAGAAAGTAATCTCTCAGCCTGTGGCGAAAGCAATTCGGGTATCTGGGCCGGAAGCACTGATCAGAGCAGATGATCTGCCTTGTGACTATCTGCTGCTTGATACCTATCATAAGGAACAGTACGGTGGAAGCGGTATCTGCTTTGACTGGTCCAGCATTCCGGGACTTAATAAGCCATATTTTCTTGCAGGAGGATTACAGAGGGATAATGTATCACAGGCGATCAGTCAATTGTCGCCATTCTGTGTGGATGTCAGCAGTTCGGTGGAGACGGACGGTGTTAAGGATAGAAACAAGATAATAGAATTCGTAACGAAGGTAAGGAGTGTGAGATAATGTCAAAAGGAAGATATGGAGTACATGGTGGACAATATATACCAGAGACCTTAATGAATGCGGTAATCGAACTGGAGGAGGCATATAATCACTATCAAAATGATCCGGAATTCAATCGCGAGCTGGATGAGCTGCTGAAGAATTATGCAGGAAGACCTTCCCTTCTGTATTATGCGCAAAAGATGACTGAGAATCTTGGAGGAGCTAAGATCTATCTGAAGAGAGAGGATCTGAACCATACCGGCTCTCATAAGATTAATAATGTTCTTGGCCAGGTATTGTTAGCAAAGAAAATGGGCAAGACCAGAGTAATTGCAGAGACCGGTGCCGGACAGCATGGGGTTGCAACTGCAACTGCGGCTGCATTACTGGGGCTGGAATGCGAGATCTTCATGGGTAAGGAGGATACCGAGAGGCAGGCACTGAATGTATACC
>JAGFXQ010000419.1 GCA_017861355.1 Bacillota bacterium | reverse complement strand
CCTGCATTACTCGTGTCCGCTGCTTTTGCCGCTGTGATGGTCACCGCTCCTGCTGCTTCCGATCCCAGCGTAGCATTCGGTGTGCCGAGGCTCGTTACGCTTTGTCCCTTCACGGTTACTGCCGCTTTCAGTGTCGCATCACTGCTTGGCGCAGGAGTTACCGTTACATTGATTGTCCGAGTTACTGACGCTGTGCCGTCGCTGACCCGAATAGTGAAGCTGTCAGAACCGGAATATCCAGCAGTCGGGGTGTATGTAAGTGTGCCGCTCGGGGTAATATCATTCGTTCCAGAGCCACCTGTCACACTTGCGAAGCTACTCAGACTACCATGAGCCGGAACAGCGTCTACAGTCCATGTCAGTGTCTGGCCTGAGTCTGTGTCATTTGCATGAAGAAGCGAATTGATGCCCGTAGCTCCTGCATCTTGATTAACCGTCAAGCTACCATCACCTGCATCTTTAAAGGTAGGAGGTGTGTTAACAAAAGTGCTGATATTAGAGACAGTAATGTTTTCGAATAGAAGATTAGTTGCATGGGTATTACCGGAGCAATAAAATACAAACTCAAGTTTTACTGCTGCTACACCGTCGATATTCCAAGCACTGAGACCCATTATATCGCTCAGTTGTGTGATTTCTGTATTAGTGATTGAGCGTGTATCCGTTATAACTTTGTTATTTGAAATTTCAGTACCTAACGCATTATAAAAAGTTATTTTTATATAGCTAAAAAAGTTATTGTCATTTGCTAATATATCTGCGTATGAATAGGAACTAAGACCTAGGTTGTGAAATGTAAATGTTTTACACACAGAGCCGCCCTCTGCCTTAAAAATAACTGTATAAGGGTTAAGACTAGTGGAATCTTCATTAACAGCAGCATCATCAGTTGGATAGAATGCATTATTAACACCACCGGCTGCGCTGTTCCATGGTGCAAATGAACCTCCTGTATCATTTCCTACCTTGAATTTATCGCCAAGAGTATAATATCCGCCACTTGGCGTAGCAGCAAGGCCTCCGAAATCATATGTATCTCCGGTTACCGCGTTCGCTGTTTCCGCAGGCATAAGGCCAATCACTATAACAAGTATCAACAGCATTGCAATGAAATTTCTACCGCGTTTCTTTAGCATTTGAGTTCCTCCTATGTTTTTTATTTTGATAAAATATCCTCTTTTATCTCCTCTAACAATTTTGCATATGTCTCTCCACGTAATATTCCCCATCTGCATGCATAAGTCGCCGATTCTAACCGGCGGTCTCCTTCGGGAAGTCCTGCAATTTCGGCAAATACATCTCCATTCTCGCTATAATTCTCCTTAATCCTTTGAACAAATTCATTATTTATTCTCAGTTGTTCGTCGAGAAAAGCAAGTTGTTCTTCTTTGCTTAATGACCCGGAATAAAACAATTGCATTATGAACGGCAATCGAGATATAAAATCAGACTCATTTGGATTAGCAATCCAATCATGAAGGGCTTTACCTCCTTTTTCTGTAATTGTATAGACTTTCCGATCTACTGTTTTACCTTGCGCTTGCTTTGGCAATTCAACCAATCCTTCCTTCACTAGCTTTGCTAAAGCCTTGTAAATTTGTGCTTGGTCAGCAGGCCAGAAGAAGTTAGCTGAGTAATTGAATATCTTCTTGAGATCATACCCCGACATAGATCTCATTTTTAAATAACCTAAAATTCCTGTCTCAAGTGACATCTTTTTCGCCTTTCTTATATATGATAAATCTAATATATGATATTTCTTATATTATATCCGTCCAACCATATTATGTCAATATATCACACAATAATCCAGTTTATAATGCAAGAGGTTTGTCATTTTAATCCAAAAAAATAGTGTGTGATTATTGATTATTAATCACACACTATTTCTAAAAGTATCAAAAGCCTTCGTTTGCCATCTTAGCTTGCTGCGTGATGAACCGACGCACTTGTTAAAAATTCTGCTCTTTCCAAAGCCCGATCAATGTTATCACAGAAATTATCTACTCCCACAGATTGATCAAAACCAGCTTTCTGCATCATCTTCATTGGCTGTTCCTGAACATGAGAAAGGATCAGGGTGATATGCTTCTTCTTACAGGATTTCATTACATTATTCAAGGCATGCAATGCATTGACATCCATCGCCGGTACGCTTCTCATGCGGAGAATCACAACCTTGATATGAGAATCCAGAGAGATATCCATGAATTTATCTGCCGCACCAAAGAACATGGGTCCATTAATCTCATACACTAAGGTACTCTTCGGAACCTTCTTCTTACGGATATTATCCGGATCGCTCAGATCATCATCACTGATATCTTCATCGTAATCCGTCCATTTCTGTACGTCAGCCACATCCGACATTCTCTTCACAAATAAGATTGCTGCCATTAAGATACCTGCTTCAATTGCCACTACCAAATCAAAGATAACGGTAAGTGAGAAGGTAGCAACAAGAACCAGAATATCACTCTTCGGAGATTTCTTCAGGAGATTAACAAACTCTCTCCATTCACTCATATTATAAGCTACCATAAACAGGATTGCCGCGATGGTGGGCATCGGAATCAACGCCGCATACGGCATCAGTACAACCAGAATCAGGAACAAGGTAACTGCATGTACCATTCCCGCAATCGGAGTACGACCACCGTTCTTCACATTGGCTGCAGTTCTTGCTATCGCGCCGGTAGCTGGAATTCCACCAAACAAGCTGGAGAAGATATTACCGGCACCCTGTGCCACCAATTCCATGTTCGA
>JAGFXQ010000418.1 GCA_017861355.1 Bacillota bacterium | reverse complement strand
CCAAGGGTAACTGCCGCGTAAAGAACTGCCATCATACCCTCGAGCCTGGTCATCTTACGTTCTGAGGTTCTTGCTCCCTTAAGCATGCTATTCCATTTGTTTAGCTTCTTTGAATCGGCAATTTTTATTGTTTTATCAAGTAACACAAAAAATTCTTTGTAGGATATTTGCTTTCCGGATGGTGTTCCCAGTTCATAATGCTTAATTCTGTTTTCATCCGAGATGTTGTCCTTCTCATTGATCTTAGTCCAGATATAAACTGCCTTCATCACCTTATCATATTCATAGGAGGCTGCCTTACACTTCTTCGCATAATTGGGTAGGCTTGTATAGGTCGTTCCATTCATCTTTACTGTATCGGAGGGATTTTTTCCGAGAAGGCTTTTCGCCGCCGTACTTGTAACATATACTTCGTTTGTCCGACTAATATATGCCTTTGTCTGGTATACGGTGCCATCTACAGTAATGCGGAACGCATCATATGCGGTATAAGTTGCATCATTATTCTTTGCTTTTGCATCCACTGTCCCCATGGTTGCAGAATACGAAAACATAAGCAGGAATACTAATGCAAATGCAATGATACGTGTCACCCTATTTCTTTGTCTCATGTATATACCTCCTATTATAGTAATTACACATTTTTACTCCTTTTGCCTGCTTAACAACTCCATGGGTTCCTGTTTTAGGTTACGATTAATCTTATATACCGATATCCCCACACCCATGAGGATGATCAGACTCGTGGACAGAGCACCAATCAGTATAATGAATGGGATATCTTCTTCCGGATCCCGGGTATTGGCATCTGTATTGGTGTCTGCTTGATTCTCTATCATGACGCCACTGTACATGGTGTTATAATAAGAGCCACTGATATTCTTCCGGGAGAGACTCAGTGAGAAGACACCTCCAATCATGCTTCCCAGCGCACTTCCCAGAATAAGAATAACCAGAATCCCAATCAGAAGAGACCCCATACATTCTCCTCTGCTCATCCCCAGGGAACGTTCGATCGCCGTGCGTCGCACCTGCTTTGTAATGAATAAGTGGCTAAAGAACAGCAGGATGAATATTACCATGACAAATCCCACTGCCATGAGTGCCATGGACATATTCTTCATATTGTCCATCCCGGCTTTCAGTGTGGAATAACCACGATCATAGAATTTGATCTCCAGCTGATCATACCCCAGCTTTCCCCACTGCTTCATGAATTCTTCCACCGATCCGTTGGGTATTTGGAAGGAGGTAGTATCACTTTTCATAGGGCCATAACTCAAAATATTATTACTATCACTATTTTCGATGGATTCGGATGGAATAATCACCTCGTTCTTTGCTAATCCATAGACACCATTATTCACACCGGAATCTATGTCATAGATACCCACAATAGTGTAGTAACTGTCCTCGAATACCGGATACGCTTCCCCTTTTGCATTTAATTCTGCAATTATAGCATTATCAAAATAATCACCTGCTGTGCTATTTCGATAGTTAGCATAATAGAGCTGTAGATGCAGGTCTTCCCCCACCGTAAGCTGATTATTTTTTGCAAATTTCTGTGAAATCAGGCATACCTTTTCACCTTTTTCATACTCTTCCTCTGTAATATCACGTCCCTGACAGAGATAAGCGTCTTTCTCATAAAAAGGCATCAATAGAATGGTTGCATTGGTTCCGGTAACCGGCAGCGCTTGTTCAAATTGTTTCAGACTTTTTGCATATTCTAAGAAACGCTTTCCAATCTCTTCCTTATAGAATTCTTCCGTAACTTCATAATATAAGGTATCGTCGGTCAGTTCACTTGGTATAAGTGTCCCATTGGGATAGTATTGCCTCGAAACTATGACAGATGTCGGAAGATACTGTGTCACCCAATCATTTCCATTCTGAAATAGCATTTCATTAATACCGAGTACATAAGTCCTTCCCTTATAAAGCGGCTTCGGATCTACCAAGGATTCATCACATATCCTTATCGTTTGCCCTTCCCTAACTTGATCGCTGAAAAGAATCCTGGAGATCATAACCTCTACCGGTTGATTTGGAATACCATCCTCCAATGGAGTGATTTCAACAACCGATATAGAATAGGATCCCTTATCAAATTTGTACTCCGGACTATAAGAACCATAATAGGGACGTTTCTCCGGTTTTTGAATATAATCAGCACCGTTAAAATCAAGAACCGTCGGCGGTATTAATTCTCCATATACCGGTCTTTGGAAAATCCGATATTCTTTATCCAAATAATCCCAACTTTCGATTTGTGAGATCGATGTTGCCTTCTGCTCCACGGTACCGATTGTTATAAAGTTCTGTTCATAAGCTTTGATATTGCGGGAGTTCAAGATCCATAAGGCACCACCCAGTGTGAGAAGCATTCCTGCTGCCAGAATTAACAGCAAAAATAGTATGGTTTTTCGTGGTGTACGCATCAGTTGTCGGATACTATTCCTAATCATTCTCCTCACCTCTTTGCAATTCACCGTCCTTCAGCTTTAGGACAACATCAGCTTTCGCAGCAACCACGGGATTGTGCGTTATTACGATCACCACATATTTCTCGATATGGGCCAGATTCTGTAGAAGCTCTACGATATTCTCTTCATTTTTACTGTCTAAGTTACCGGTCGGTTCATCCGCCAGCAATATCTTTCCTCCGGCTGCCATAGCCCTTGCAATTGCCACACGTTGCTGTTCCCCACCGCTCATCATCTGGGGGAATTGGCTCCATATCTTATCCGGAAGTCCCACTTTCCT
>JAGFXQ010000417.1 GCA_017861355.1 Bacillota bacterium | reverse complement strand
GAAGGCGCGATCAAGGATCATTTGATTGACCTGAATGAAATTGTAAGAGACACGAAAGCCATGGACACACTCACTTATACTCCCTCCTCTGCACTTGGAACTTGTCGCTATAAGATGAAAGATTGGCGTAAGGATGATGAACCTTATAAGAAAATTATCGAAACCTTCTATAAGTATGAAATTAAGTATTTTATCTATATTGGTGGAAATGACTCCATGGATACCGTAGATAAGCTTTCGGAATACTGCAAGCTGAACAACCATGACTTTATCATTATGGGAGCACCGAAGACCGTAGACAATGATCTTAACCTGACGGACCACAGCCCCGGCTTTGGTTCTGCAGCCAAATATATCGCAACTACCATCTCAGAACTAGCTTGTGACATCGGCGCATATGATATACCTGCAGTTACGATCGTTGAGATCATGGGACGTAATGCGGGTTGGTTAACTGCTTCAGCAGCCCTCTCCAGAGTGAATGGAGGATCCGGTGCGGATCTGATCTATTTGTGCGAGAAGGATTTTGACAATGCAAGATTCATCAGTGATGTGAGAGAAAAGCTGGCGCTTAAGCCCGGTGTTCTGGTGGCAGTCAGTGAAGGAGTAAAGGATAGCAACGGAGATTATGTCTCGGATCAGATCTCCAGTGGTGCAGTAGATAACTTCGGCCATAAATACATCGCCGGAGCTGCTCGTGCTTTAGAACAACTGGTACGTAATGAGATTGGCTGTAAGGTACGTTCAATTGAATTGAACCTGATGCAGAGAGCTGCGGCTCACATTGCCAGCGAGACCGACATCATCGAGTCCCTGATGCTTGGACAGAAAGCCTTAAGCTGTGCTTTGGACGGTGAGACCGGCCGTATGGCAGCGATTAAGAGATTGAGCGATGAACCTTACCGTGTAGAATTCGTCTCAGTTCCGGTAAATGAAGTGGCTAACCACGAAAAGATCGTTCCTATGAGCTGGATTACTCCGGACGGACGCGATGTAACCGAGGAATTAGTTGCTTACATGAAACCACTGATTCAAGGAGAGACAAACGTAAAATATGCTAACGGAATTCCGGTTCAGATCAAATTGTATTAATAGAAAGCACAGGAATAGATGATAAAATCTGCACAATCTAATCTGTACCACATTTGATAATTCATAAATGTCGTAACTAAGTTGGTTGATGAGTATAAACAACTTATTATTTATATAGAAGTAAAAAGGGTCTATCACACATTTTTAGTGCGATAGACCCTTTTGAAATTCTTGGCAATAGAAAGTTCGCGAAGTGCACTTTCTATCGTATGATACTTCATTTACCAGAATAATTGATCGTCCAGCTTTACACTGGAATCTTTTTTGTCATAACCTTTATTCACCGCTGCCCGGTAAGAATGGAAGTATAAGCGGGTGCCGATATTATTCGCTCCTTCCAGTGCAGCTCTTGCCGCTTTGATGGATAGTCTTTGAGAAGAGGAGCTGTAGTTATTGTAATTTGCTAATTGCTTCGATAGGGATCCGCTCTTAGCAACAGAAAACTGTCCGGGTTGATAGATGACAGCCTCTATGGAATCGGGATATTTAGAGGATTTGACTCGGTTCAGAACTACATTGGCTACCGCCAGCTTTCCTTCATAGCTCTGAGAACCAGCTTCGGCATGCACCAGACAGGCCAGTAGCATAAGATCCTCCTGCGAGTAGCTAACACCTTCCTGCTGCTTTACCTCAGTCTCTTTCTTTGCACGTTCCTCAGCTTGAAGCTTCAGTAATTCCTCTTCTTCTTCCTTGGATACAGCATCTTTGAAATCAACGATTACATCTGCAAATTCACGCTTGATAAAGCCGTTGATGTTATCATCAGGAATATTAATCTTAATCCATTCCTCATTGGTATTCAATACCGGATAGATTTCGTTCATATAGATTACATCCAGTTTCGACGATTCGGTATCCGCCTTCTCACGTACATTCAAACCATCGACGGTTACTATGATACTGAGCTTACCGTATTTCTCAATCAACTCATCATCCGAGAGACCTGTTTTTATAAATTCTGCGTTCACATAACCTTTCACGCTTCCGGATTCGATCAGATACCAATCACCCTTTGTATCAATAATCTCAGCGGCACTATCTCGGTAAAGCTTACCGAGTATATCACTATCGGTAGAAGCTTCCTGCCTGATATTAACAAAATCCTTGGCGACGGAGATACCAATATTCGCATAGAGTGCAACTTTCGGTTCCACCTCTTCGGTTTTAACGGTCGGAGTATCCATGGCGTCCGTAGTTTCCTGAGTGGGAGTATCTTCGGAGAGTGCAGTAGACGTAACCTCTGTCTCCTTGAGTTCTTTCGTATCTGCACTAGAGTTTTCCTCCGATGCATTGTCTTCCTGAATATCCATTGCTTCCGCAGTGTTCTCTGTTGCCAAGCTCGCTTCTTCCCATAGGGTGAGAGCCGAGCCACTCTCATAGGAAAAGGATTCTATTTCATTATTATCTTCTGTGTTTGTTACTAGGTCCGATTTGATCGTCTGCAGGGTATCTGCCTCAGTGGCCTCTTCTGCAGTTGTCAATGGAATTGGTATATAAATAAATGCGGATAAACAAAAGACAGACAAAAAAACTATCATAGATATTAAGGCTCTTTTACTTTTATTCATTCCTTTACCTCTACATAGTTATTAACAAAAGAAAATGATGGAAGCCACTTCCTTTTGTGTATTTTTTATCATTATACAGGAAAACGTACGGAAAAGCAACTGTTTTGGCTTGAAGATGGAAAA
>JAGFXQ010000023.1 GCA_017861355.1 Bacillota bacterium | reverse complement strand
AAATTCTAGTTAAATGGTAATTCTTCGTCAATACCGTCCGGGATGTTCATAAATCCATCCCCCATCGCTGAACTGGGCTCCGGTCTGAATTCTCTGTGGGATCCTCCCTGTTGGAAGTCTGAACCACCGCCGTTACCTTTGCTTTCAGCAAATTCAATATCTTCTGCAACAATATCAGTCGTATAAACCTTCTGACCGTCCTTGTTGGTATAACTGCCCGTCTGAATTCTTCCGGCAAGCACCATCTTCATGCCCTGTTTGAAATATTTCTCAACAAACTCCGCCTGTTTGCCAAAGGCAACACAACCGATAAAGTCTGCTTCGGAATTCTCTCCGGGTTTCTTGAAGCGGCGATCTACTGCTAAAGTAAATCTTGCAATTGCTGTTGAACTCTCCCCCTGTGAATATCTCACCTCGGGATCTCTTGTTAAACGGCCCATTAATATTGCTTTATTCATAAGTTAAATACCTCCCTTTCGTTTATACGCCTTAGGGTAGTATATCTGCAAGTCGAACTAAACTAATTCGTCAATTACAAACTGATCAGTTTGTATTATTTTGCATCTTTTCTGATGCACAAATATCTGATTACATTTTCCATAATACGAACTCTTTGCTCGATTTCGTTCGGAACTGTAGAATCAGATTCGAATTGGATGAAGTAGTAGTGGCCTTCTTTCATTTTCTGAATTTCGTAAGCCAATCTCTTTCTTCCCCAGTCATCAACATTAGTAACGTTACCACCAAATCTAGTGATAAGATCTTTTGCAGCTTCTAATGTAGCTAATCTGGTTTCATCCTCGATTTTTGCGTTTACAACTAAGGCTAATTCATATTGGTTCATAGTTGTTAAGCACCTCCTTCTGGTCTCTGGCCCTTTTCTAATGGAACTTGATTGACGAAGAATCAATTCTCATTTAAAGAGCAAGGAAATTATAGTATAACATATCACAATTAACAATTGTACCATAGCTTTGTCCAAATTTCAACCTATTTTTTCACTAATATAAATGTATGTTGTTGAACATTTGTTACAGTTCAGATTGCGCCCATGCTGGGCGCACTAAAGAAAACAGCCTACTTTATTCAAATAGGCTGCTGTAATCCAGTAATCTTTTATTCAATAAGGATAAGATATCCTCCGGCTCCATGTCTTTTGCGAGATCAACCATAATAAGAATCGGCGGTAGATTGAGATTCATATTTCTCTTAATCAGCCTTCTCTTAACCACAGAAAACTGTGTAAGCAGGCTTTCAATATCCTTCGGGATAACTGCAATCGCACGCTTATTATAGACCTTTACAATCAAGAATTCCTTGATGTCATCAAAGGAAATAAAACCAAGACCTCCCAGGGAAGAGTTATCTACAATCCCTTCATGGGTAATTGTCAACAGCTTTCTCACCTTCATTGCTTTCATCGAAGTTGCTGTAAATATAATCAGAAACAGAAATGAAGCCATGATCCCAGGCACCCAATAAGAGGATCTATCCTTCTGAATCCCGAAAATCATCAGAGCAACCGAAGCGATCAATAATAATACGCTTCCCGTCACCATAACGAATGCTTTATAATTAATTTCTTCTATAACTATATCTCCCACTGAGTGCTCCCCCTTGACGCTCATTCTAAAATTAACCCAATTGTATCCGTTATTACGACTTTTTGCAATACATAATATTGCGATCTATATGAAATCCTTGTAAATTCTTTCAAAATGCATTACTATATTCACTATATATGTTTATTCATTAAATTATATTCAAACTCTATTTACATGTACGGATAAGAAAGGGGTATTTTTCATGCCAAAAGAATTACACTATTCCATTACCAAGGATGCCAAAGTGACATTTAACAACAATGCTGACTTCTGTATCGGCACCGGACGTATGGGCTTAGCTCTTCAAAAAGCGTATCATGAACAGTTGGAATTAGTTCAGAACGATCTTAATTTCTCCCACATCCGTGGCCACGGGTTGTTCTGTGATGATATGGCAATCTATCAGACTTATGAGGAGGATGGTGAGCAAAAGGTCGAGTATAATTTCACCTATCTCGACATGGTGTTTGACGATTATCGCTCCCTCGGTCTCAAGCCCTTTGTCGAGCTTGGCTTTATGCCTTACAAGCTTGCCAGCGGTAATCAGACTGTCTTCTACTGGAAGGGAAATGTAACTCCTCCCAAGGAATATGATAAGTGGGCCAACCTGATCAAGGCTACGATCACTCACTGGTTTGATCGATACGGAGCCGAGGAGGTACTTACCTGGCCCTTCGAGGTGTGGAACGAGCCCAACCTCAGAGGCTTCTGGAAGGATTCTGATATGGGGGAATATTTCAAGCTTTACGAGGTATCTGCCAAAGCTGTGAAAGAAGTGGATAGCAGACTTCGTGTCGGTGGTCCTGCGATCTGCGGCGTAGATGACGAACGATGGCTGACAGAGTTCCTGACCCATTGTCATAAGAATCAATTACCCTTAGACTTTGTGACTCGGCATGCCTATGCAACAGAGGCTCCGGACCATCATGGGCATTATGATTACCAACGCCTTCGTGAGCCCAAGGTGTTCCTTGATGAGCTGAAAGCAAGCCGTGAGATTATCGATCGTTTTCCTGAGTATGAGGGAATGGAGATGCACATCACGGAATTCAACACTTTTACTGGACCTTTGGAGATATCTTTGAGGAAGCAGGGGTTGCTTTTACACCCTTCTCCGGTTGCTTCGGACTTGTTGCGAATGGCATGATCCGCAAACCCACCTATTGGACCTTCTCTTTCTTTCATAAATTAGGCAACCATGCTATCCTCCGTGAAGAGAACCTCATCTTAACTGAGGAAAAGGACGGTTCCTATCAGGGAATCGCCTGGAATCCGAGAGAAGATGCCACCGAGGATGATGAGTTGCTATTGATGCTGGACCTCCCCGTGAAAAATGGCGATTACGCATTGATTACAAAGCTGGTAGATGAGACTACCTGCAATCCACTGAAGACCTGGATTAATCTTGGATCTCCTGCCAATCTATCAAAAGAGCAATTGGAACTGTTGAGACTTTCTGACCAGCCTATGATTCGAACCGATAAGAGAACAGTAAACGATAACACTTTAAAGATTAATCTTACCTTGAGCAGAAATGCCCTTCTATACTTTAAACTCCTGCCGATTAAGCCAAGCGTAGATCGCGGCTATCAATCGAATCGGGTACAGGGCGCCTTATAATTCAATATCCAAAGATCAAAAGAGCTGTTGCAATAACCAGTTCACTATATTGTGGATTATATCATCTTCCACAATGAGTGAACAAGCGTGCCTTGCAACGGCTCTTTTTTTGAGCTTACATAATGAGAAAATATGATTTTAAAAATATTTTGAAATATTTCGCAAAAGTACTTTACCTGTCGTAGTAATTGTGTTATACTCTGATTACTACGACAGATGGAGTAGAAAAGCAGATGGAACATGTGCCATCAACTTAAATATAATTCAAGGAGGTACGGATTTGATCAGCAGCGATGTAATCCGGGGATATAACGATACAATTATCCTATATTTACTCCTCGAAGGAGAGTCCTACGGCTATGAGATCTCTAAAAATATCAAGGAGCTTTCGGAAGAAAAATATATCATGAAGGAAACGACCCTTTATTCCGCCTTCAACCGGCTGGAAGCAAACGGATTTATTGAATCCTTCTTCGGAGATGAGACCTTCGGGAAGAGGCGCACTTATTATAGGATAACCCCCACTGGTTTAGCTTATTACAAGGAAAAGTGTGAAGAATGGGAACTTACAAAAGATGTAATTAATCGATTTATTAAGGAGTGGAATGTGTAATGGAGACAATCAGAAATTATTTGGATAATTTATTTGCCAGCTTACCAAGAACCGCAAAGGTAAGTGAGTTAAAGAACAATATCCTCTCGAATATGGAGGATAAGTATAACGAGTTAAAGAATCAGGGGAAAACAGAGAACGAAGCGATCGGCATCGTAATCTCTGAGTTTGGTAATATTGACGAGCTGATCAGCGAACTGGGAATCAACGTTAACAGTGATACCTACTCTCAACCGGTGGTAACACAGGAGGAGGTTGAGGACTACCTGAAGGTAAAGAAGGTCATGGGATTACAGATCGGAATCGGTGTCTTCTTATGCATCCTTGCACCGGCTTTCTTAATTCTGTCCTCTGTAATGGTTGAGAACGGAGTACTGTTCACTTCCCTGAAGGGCGATGCTGCTTATATCCCCGGTTTAATTCTTATGTTTGTGCTCATCGCTACCGCGGTTGGTATCTTCATCTTCTCCGGTATGAATTTTGAACGATTTAAGTTTATGGAGGAAGGCGTGTCCTTACCAATGGGCGTAGCAGCAAGTTTAAAGAAGAGGCACGAAGCCTTCAACCCGACCTTCTACCTCTGCACCATCGTTGGTGTATGCCTTCTCATCGTGTCACCCGTAACCTTATTTGTATCCTCTATGATCAGTGAAGAAGCCGAAGACTATGGCATCGTTGTTCTAGTGATTATTGTTGCAATCGCGGTCTTTCTCTTTATTAGTGCCGGAACCATCCGGGAAAGTTATGAGAAATTATTGCAGATCGGTGATAGTGCCCCAAAGAAAAAGAAAGAGGATAAGGTAATCGGAGCAGTAGCCGCTTGTGTATGGCCTCTTGCTGTAGCGGTATTTCTGTTCCTAGGATTTGTCTATGGCCTTTGGTATATCGCCTGGGTGATCTTCCCGATTGTCGGTATATTATTCGGTATGTTCTCCGCAGTATATAGTATTGTAACCGATAAGAATGACAAGTAGCTCTTATAAGGAAAATGATTAAAGCACACTTCCAGATGGTATCTCTTAGATTCTGTTTCAGTCATCTATGAGAACTTCTCTGTAAGGGTGCTTTCGTCTTACCTCTCAAGTCATTTATTCCGGGAATTCCACTCCTCTGCCAGGATTGCATATTCATAGGTGTCCTTCCAGATCGGATTCCCGGCATCATCTCTATGAAAGAAAACATTCTTAATTCGATGTCCTTCCCGCCTCATCCCAAGACGCTCCAGCAGTCTCCAGGATGCGGTATTCTTCGGATCACAATTTGCAACCACCCGTCTTATCCCCAGGTTTTCAAATCCTTCCTTCAGTAGCCCCAGTGCGCTTTCCGTGGCATAGCCCTTTCCCTGATAGGATGCATTGAATACATAACCCAGCTCCCAGGAACCAAATCCCTTCTCCTCAAAATACAGGTTGCCTATCACCTTGTTGGTTTCTTTCATACATACCGCAAAAAAAGCCTCGTTTCTTGACCTTTGGATTGCTTCGTGCTTACACTGCTCTTCGGTAAACACCTCATAAGGCTCGAATCTGACTACACTTTCATCGGAAAGATACTCATATAAGTCCTTCCAGTCATTCTTCGTAAAGCTACGTATGATCAGTCGCTCTGTAGTTATCACCCTCATAAATCCCCCAATCCTATCATCTTACTTAATAATCTTGATGTCTTGATTCGTACTGGATAATCGTGATAAAAATGCGTATACACCAGCCAAAATTGTTGAGTCTCGCAATTATCTATCCATTTGTATTATAGTTCTTGCCATATTATTTGTATTATAAATCTATTGTGTATATGGCAGATCATCCTTTTTATTTGAAAAAATCTCTTTATAATTCTCAATACAGTGATTGATGATCTTAATGGCTTCCTCTGGTCCTCCAAATTCATTTACCGCAGTCTGCTTATTCTCCAACTCCTTATATACACTGAAGAAATGTCTCATCTCACTGAATATATGGGGAGGCAGCTCACTGATATTCGTATACATATTATAGGTAGGATCGTTAAAGGGGATTGCGATTATTTTCTCATCACCCATTCCGTTATCAATCATGTTCATAACACCAATCGGATAGCACCGCACCAGCGATAACGGCTCAATTGCTTCAGAACAAAGCACAAGAACATCCAAAGGATCCTTATCGTCTCCATAAGTTCTTGGAATAAATCCGTAATTAGCAGGGTAATGTGTTGAGGTATAAAGAATACGGTCCAGAATGATATAACCTGTCTCTTTATCTAATTCATACTTCTTCTTACTTCCCTTTGATATCTCTACAACTGCCACGAAATCACTGGCATGAATTCGATCTGGATTAATGTCGTGCCATATATTATTCATATTAATTATCTTCCTTTCGTTTCTTGGTTTTGATAAAAGTCCAAAAGTTTATACTTAGTTTCTTCAACTGATCTTAGAACCATACAGTATCTATCTCTGATTTTAGCACAGAAATTGACATTTTCCTATCAAAAAATAGATAATTCTGCCGTTCGTGGCAGAATTCTAACCGTTCAATCTGTCATATGTTGCCAATTGTTAGGATTTATATTATATTATTAGCAAATATATAAGAATTTTATATATTTACCAAACTCTCCTAGGAATAGTAAAACTATTCTCCTCTGTAAAAATAGTTGTACAAAAACAAAAACGGTATCTGCCCCCACGGATACTGTTTTTTGTTTTGAACAGGGAATAAGAATAAGTGTGAATTCTCCATCCAACGTTTCCTTTAATTGGTAACAATCTTGCAAAGGGCTAAGATTCCATGTATAATATTGTCAACTAGTTTATTTACTTTTACTTAAGGAGGAAAATTTGACTATGCGTATTGCCGTATGCGACGATGATAAAATTATCCGTAATATAACTGTCCGTTTATTGCAGGAATACAGTAAGCAGATGTCAATTGATTTTGAGATTGTTACCTTTGCATCCGGAGAAGAATTATTAAATTATTCCGGTGAGCTTCAAATCATACTTATGGATATTGAAATGGACGGCATCGATGGAATTGCAACCACAGGCCGCCTTCATCAATCGAATCCGGACTTAGTGATCATTCTGGTCACCAGTCATGTAAAACGTTTTAAAGACGGTTATAAGGTGAATGCATTCCGTTTTATGACGAAGCCAATTCACAAGGACGAGTTCACAGAATATCTGAACGATGCAGTTGCTGAGGTTCTGGGACGTAAAACAATCACCTTAAGAAAGGATGGTGTTGACGTTAATATTAATATCAAGAGTATTCTTTATATTTCCGCCCAGCAAGGCTATACTGAAGTATGGACAGCCAAGAATACCTATCGTAGCGACTACAGTCTTCTCAATTGGGAGGAACAATTAGATCCCATGTTATTCTTCCGTTGTCATAAGAAGTATCTCGTTAACATCAGTCAGATCGAGGATCTGTATGACAACATCAAATTAAAGAACAAAGACGTGATTACTGTGTCCAGACGAAGGCACACAAAGCTTCGAGAATTATTAATCAATTATCAGGTAACTCATTAAATATCCCGAGCTCATGGGCTCCATATTATCAAACAGCAAGGCGCATTAATTCTATCTTATTCAATGTGATTATAAACATAAACCGTGAATTGCCATAATACAGTACATGGGGGTGAATGTATGATTGGTATCTATTTTCTAACGATTATTACTGAGATTTTTCGATTTATGCTGATCTTTCATAGCTTACTTGGGTTTTCTCTTCGTAAGGGCTTCCTGAAATACGCTCTTATGTTATTTTTTCCGGCCATTTTCTGCCTCTTTCATTTCATACCGGGATTTAGTACTTTATATTTAGCAATTATAATTATACTAATTAATTTTACAACCACTCTTTTCTTATATGATGAGAAGAAATTAATTCTCATAAAAGTTTTTATTGCTATTTCATTCGTGGTTGTAACTTGGGATAGTCTAATTATTAAAGTGATTCAACTCTTCTATAGCTTTGATGAATCCTCTGCTACTGGTGCACTATATCAGCAGAGTATATGTAATATCGTACTTATTATACCTCTCGCAATACTCTGGTTTATATTTAAGCGACTAGGGTTTTTACATAAGCTAAATTATCGTCAATTGTCGAATACTGCTTTTTTTCTAATATTAAGTAGTGTTGCATTGAATGCCTATATTAATTCCATGACCTATATTATATCAGAAAGCAACTTTCCGACTAAGACCAGTACTACTTATATCGCTATGATTCTGTTGTCCATCTTATTCCAGGTTGTATGCATTACTTTGATTTATTTATTCTATTCCCGAGAACAGTACAAGATACTCAATAGACTTAAGGAAGAATATAGCGAGAAGCAGATCGATTATTACAAAACACTTCTGGTTAAGGAAGAGGATACCAGAAAGTTCCGGCATGACATTAAAAATCATATCATATGCATCGAAGAGCTTCTGGATACCGGAAAACCTGAGGAAGCCAGAGAATATATCAAGGATATTCATAGCAGCTTGAACAAAATAACCAGTATGTATGATACCGGAAGTGATATCATGAATGCTGTCATTAATTATTATGCTAACAAAGGAAAGGAGGAACATATTGTCATTCAGGTGAAGGGACGAATTCTGCAAGACCTCAACATTCCAATGATGCACCTAAGTACGATTATCTCCAATCTGATGTCGAACGCATACGAAGCTACAGCAAAAATCACTTCAGGGGAGGATAAGATCATCACAGTTGAACTCCGTTCCGGTAATAAATACTTAGAGATCACCGTGAAAAATCCTACAGTCATCGATCGCATCAAATTAGACGGTAAGGCAATATCCTCGAAGTCAGATATCAGAAATCATGGCTTTGGGTTACAGAACATAAGAGATACTATCTCAAAGTACGATGGTGAGTTGCAGCTAAAGGACGATGTAGACAATGTAACCGTCCGAGTCACAATGAAAATAGCTTAACCCATAGGATATGACCATAATTACCATTTTATTCCAACCGTTCATGGATGAAATATAACCGAATCAGAGACAACCTCTTGTTTTTTACAATTATTTCCATATAATGATCTTATAACAGTTCAATAGTAAGAACATTCAGTTGATAATTGTAAAAAGGAGGTTACATATATGACATTATTATTACATTGCATCTGTAGAATGATCTTAGGTATCTAATTATTTCATAGGTTGTTTGAAAAACGGAAGTACATAGAGCTTTGCCCACTTCATGCAAAGCAAAAAACGGACTATTGCGAAACACTGTTTCACTAACATTGGGGTATGTGTCAACATACATCCACAATGAGTGACATTGCGTGTTCTGCAATAGTCCGTTTTCTATTTATTCTATAATGATCTATATTCTCTTTCGATGAAACAGAATAGCTGACAGTAGTAAGCTTCCCAGCGTAAGCAGGCAGGTAATCACTACATTCCAGGTTAAGTCAGCAGAAGTTGCGGTCCCCAATAGTAGTGCAACATTCTTAGAAGCGAGTGTAATCGGGTTATATTTCTCAAGACCCGGGAAGATATTCAAGATAAGCATAACCACAATCGCTCCTGCGGAAAGGATCAAACCGCCAAAATTCCCCGAGAGGATAGTGCTTGACAGCAGAATTACCGCTATAATAAAGCACCCAAACAGCCATAAGCAGAACAAAGAAAAGCCCAAGTTATGAACTGCTGTATTCTCAAACAGATACTCGGTATATCCATAATTCACACCTGCTGCCAGTCCATACGAGGCAGACCAGAGAAGGACGGCCGCTGTGAACTTTGATAACAATACGGTGTATCTGGGCAACCCCTTAGCCAGAATGTTGATCAAAGTCCCTTTGGACATCTCATTAGAGAGTATACCTCCAAATACCAGAAGAGTCGCAAGTAAGCCCATCTGAGTAAGATTTTTGAAAAATTGACCATAGGCGTCCAGTACGGTCGGCTCCGGAATCTCAATCTTCATTCCCTGTAGCTCCATTCCTGATAGAATCTCAGGCAAAAGCTTAGCAAGCAGCGGGCTCATCATGCCAAACAAAAAGAAAACCGATAGCAGGATCAGCGATTTATAAGTTCGTAGCTGCTCTACCAATTCTTTCTTTGTAAATACGAAAAAGGCTCTCATTGCACCACCTCCAGAAATACATTCTCAATCGAGGGTTCCATAATCTCATATCGAAGCAGCGGAACCTCCTCCTCTGACAGAAAGCGAAGCACTTGACTAGCCGCCTTCTCTTGACCCGATAGCTGAATGTGAAGACGTAAGTCATTACTGGTTATCTCCGATATATAGGGCTTCTCCTTCAACAGCTTCATAATCCTATCGATCGGATAACCACTCGACAAATCTACCTCTATCACATCCTTACGATAGCTATTCTTGATATCAGCAACCTTACCCTGCAGTGCCAGCCTGCCCTGGTCCAGTATTCCCACACTGTCGCAAATACGCTCGACATCGGATAAGATATGGGTAGAAAACACCACTGTAGTTTTTCCCTTCGCTATCGATAAAATATCCAGAATCTCTTTTCTTCCAACCGGGTCCAGTGCTGAAGTCGGCTCGTCGCAGATCAAAAGCTTTGGCTCATTCAATAATGCCTGTGCGATCCCGAGTCTTTGCTTCATTCCTCTGGAGAACCCACGAATTCTACGATTATTACCCTCCAGTCCTACCAATTGAAGCATCTCAACGGTACGTCTTTGGAGTACCTCCTTCTTCAGTCCGGTGATCTCGCCACACAGTCCGAGGTATTCCTTTGGTGTCATATAACCATAGAATTCCGGGACATCTGGCAGATAACCGATATAACGATTGGTCCGTGCATTACCATAGATTACTTTCTCCCCACAGATCTTGATCTCTCCGGAATCGGGCTTAAGAAATCCGAGAAGCATCTTCATGGTCGTAGTCTTGCCTGCACCATTCTTCCCCAAGAACCCATATACTGCATGTTCTTCTACCCGAAGGCTTAAATCTTTGATCACAGAGACCTCACCAAAGCTTTTATTCACTTGGTCTATTTCAATTATGCTCATTATTCCTCACCCCTGCCAATGGTAAAGTATACGATTGGTCCGACGATTTGTAAACATACCACCAGCACCACCCAGAGAATCCGGTTGCCAAATCGATAATTCTTATGGCGTAATACATGCACTAACGCGGTAATCATTAAAGCCATTTCCACCAAGATAATCGGTATTAAAAATGGTAAATACTCTTGTAATTGATCTAATGTAACTGCATTCATTATAATTCCTCCCATCCTATCTGCGATAACTATCGTTCCAGACGTTTCTTAATATGAATAAAGCGTTCATCGTTCTTTAATCCTTCAAATACCGGATTCGCCAATATACTGCTTCTTAGATCTCTCCGGATCAGCTCCATCTGTCTCGGTGCATTGGTCTCAACATCTATGGAAGACAGATATCCGTCTAACGCATCAAAGTAGTGATTTCCATGAAGATATATTGTCTCCTTATCAAGCTTGAGAATCAAATCCGTGTATACCTCCAGGATGGACAGTGCTTTGTACGTGTTGCCCAGCTTAGCATAAGCAGTTGCCCCGCTCAGATAAATATTGATCAGCACTGCCGGAGAAAGCCCCTCTACATCAAAAAGCTCACATAACGACAGGAAAATATGGTAATATTCATCCAGCTTCTCCGGTTGTCCGGTGTACATCATAAAATAATCGGGTGCTGCACCCAGCATCGTCACCAGGTTCACATAGGTATATCCTTGCAGATATTCGATTGCCTTCTCGGTATCTCCCTTCATCTGATATGCCTTCACCAGGATACTTTCCGGGCTCATATAAGGAACCACCTGATTCTCCATCAAATCGATTGCCTCCTGGGGTTTTCCTAAACTCATGTAACAAACTGCCTGCATCTGAGTGGATAGCTTCGCAAGATGAGCTTCCTCGCAGTTTTTCTCAATTCTTACGAATACCTCCAGTGCTCGCTCCAGTATCTCCTTGGAACGCTCTATCGAACCGGCAAGGCTGCAGTGGTTAATGAGCAATGCTCCGATCTGGAACTGCAGTTCCCAACAGGAGAAATACTTACGCAGGTATTCCTCACACTCTGCATTTACTTTTTCAAAGGCCTCTTTCGTAAAGGTTTGGGCTAATCTTTGATAAAGCTTGCGAATATCCTCCTTTGTCATCTGAGGTTCATAACCAATCAGCTGATCTACCGTAATATCAAAATATGATGCAATAATCGGCAACAACAGAATATCCGGATAGCTTTGTTCGGATTCCCATTTTGATACTGCGGGCTTCGATACACCAAGATGTCTTGCCAGTTCTTCCTGTGTTATTCCCCGCTCCTTTCGCTTGAGAGCGATGACTGAACCGATTTTTATTTCCTTCATATACTCACATCCTTCCAAGTCACAGAATAACCCTTATAACTGTTCATCATGTACTTCTTATACTTATTGTGCTTATTGTTCTCAATCATCTCAACTTATGCTGTCATTTTAGATCACTTCATTTCTTTTTGCAATGGATTTAAAGTTAACAACTGTTAATATTTTTAACCATTGGTTAACAGATGAAATATCTTTCTCTATCAGAAAATAGATGAAAGCCCCACGATGACATACCATTTACTTAAAAAGGTCTGTCAAACGCAGGGCTCTGCATTAACTTCTCTATGAATTATTTTATAAACGTTCATTAATCCGTGCACTTCTAGTCTTTCCATACTTCGGCATCTTACTCATAACCTTTTGTATAAGCATCAATTAACCGGATGCGAAACATTAAATCATCTCTCTTTTGTTCTATCCGGCGCCAGTCATCGCTAAGCGCCATTCCCGAATAACCGGAATATTGGAAAAAGCCACGTTTGTCTACCTTGTCCAGTATTTCTTCTCCATTCGCTGCGAGTTCATTTGTCAGTGCATTATAATGAGAATAGAAAGGAGATCCGGCATGTAACATCCCCATCCTTGCATTCAATTCATAGAATTGTAACCAAAGATAGGCATTCTCTCCGGAGAAATCCTGATTATATGGTTGGGCAATGGTGAAAGCCGGCGCAACCAACTGTGATTTTGCCTTAATGTAGATCGGTGGCAACGGAAGCTGCTCGTACAGCTTCTGATAGGCCTTCTGCAGCATCCGAAGGTTGGACTGCGTTCGCCAGGACTGAGTAAAGGCAAGGATACGCATGTGATAGATATTCGGAAGTTCCTTCCCCTCCCGGAATACATATTTATTGCGATATTCTTCGATCAGTTCATGATAATCCGCTGTTTCAGCGATACAGCGGAATGCATGCAACGATAGATCAATCCAATACGGAACAAATTCATAATAGTGAAGTCCCGCCTGGGCAAATAATGCTGCTCGAATGATACCGTACCCGAAGGATTCAGCAGCAACACTCTTCACTGCATTCAATTCTCTTCCCCAATCCGGTTTGATCATGGCGGGAATCGCCCTTCGGATCGGTTCATCCTCTACGGATAAGCCTAACTCCATTAGAAAGCGCATACAACCTTCCTGGGACCAGCTTTTACTATTCGATACCGGGGTGTGCATCCTTTCATTGAAATATCCATCTTCAGCCTGCCAGGATAATACCTTTTGAACTGTTTTGCCTTCATATATTTTCTTAACAAGCTCACTTCGCTGTCCGTTGCTTAAAGCCTCTCGATTAATCTCTGTCTTAGTTCTTAGTGCGATTGCAGAATTCATAATCATCCCTCCTAATAAAGACATCGTAACAAGGGCATCGAGCGGAAAATGACGCTATGAGAAACCTCGCTATCAAAAACACTCGCCTATCGTGACATACAAAAGTATAACACAAATCAACAATTTTTGATAGATGGCAAGCCTATAAGATGCGACGATAAAATGATTATCAGATACAATGTCATATACAAAAGCTGCCAGGCAATCAATACCTGGCAGCTTCTGTCTCACACACGTTAAAAAAATAAAAAGAAAGGCTTTATCGATGAATGTCTAATATGTTATATACTTGAGCAATTGTCTGCTTGCAGCAGGCCTTGTCTGCGAGCTCTTTCGCTTCTTCATAATATGTGGATCGGATGATGTCCTTCGTATTCAGTAATACCGATGCAGACATACTGAATTCATCTAATCCAAGTCCTAACAGAAGCTTAACTGCTCGTTCATCACCTGCGAATTCTCCACACATACCAACCTTAACCGAATTCTGATGTCCGGCATCAATGACACGCTTGATGCTGCGTAATACCGCCGGATGGAAAGAATTGTACATGTGAGAGATCTTTTTATTGCCTCGGTCCACCGCCAGTAGATACTGGGTCAAATCATTGGTACCGATACTGAAGAAATCTACTTCCCGGGCAAAGTCCTCGATTAATATAATCGATGCCGGAGTCTCTATCATCATTCCTACTTCAACCTCGGAGTTATAGCTTATTCCTTCTCGGTCAAGCTCTTTTTTACATTCCTCCAGAACTTCCTTGGCATCGTACAGCTCCTCCACGGATATGATCATCGGGAACATAATACGAACCTCGCCAAACGCACTGGCACGAAGAATCGCTCTCAGCTGAGCCTTGAATACTTCCTTAAGCTCCAGACTGATTCGTATCGCGCGCCATCCTAAGAAGGGATTCTCCTCTGTCTCGAATTCATAATAAGACAAAGCCTTATCACCGCCGATATCCAGGGTTCTTATGGTCAATTCTCCGTTGCACAGCTGGGCAGCTTCTTTATATATTGCAAACTGCTCTTCCTCGGTAGGAAAATGGTTATTATCCATATACAGGAACTCGCTTCGGAATAATCCCACCCCGTCCATGCCATATTCGAGGGCTTTCTTAATATCCTTGATGCCTCCGACATTCGCACATAATTCTACGGTTCTGCCATCCTTCGTAATTGCAGGCAGGGTCTTAAGCTTCGCTAATTCCTCTTGTTGTCTTCTCTGCTCTTCTATCTTATTCTGATATTGCTGTATGGTGCTGTCCTCCGGATAAAGTATAATTGTACCTTCCTTTGCATCCATGATCACAACATCATTCTGTTTCACCTTACCTAGGATTCCCTCAACACCAACCAGTGCCGGTAATCCAAGTCCCTTTGCAAGGATAGAGACGTGACTTGTAATTCCACCCTCCTGGGTAATGAAGCCCTTAATGTGAGTCAGATCCATCGAAACAGTATCCGAAGGAGTCAGGTCCTGCGCAATCAGAATAACATCCTCCGTAATTCCTTCAAAGGGGTTGCTCTTCACACCCTGCAGGATACACATCAAGCGGTGGCTCACATCCTTGATATCTGCTGCCCGTTCCCGCATGTATTCGTCATCCATGCTCTCGAATATGAATACAAATTCTGCTGCCGTAGCCGATAGGGCTGCTTCTGCACATTTCTTCTCATCCTTGATCTTGGTAATTACTCCCTCATACAAGGCGATATCCTTCACCATCTCCAGATGTGCTCCAAAGATTGCGTTGGCTGCCACAAGTCCACTCAGTTCCTTTTCCGCACTGTGAACGGCTTCCTCATATCGTTTGATCTGGGTTGCGATCTCCTGGTCCGGTATGATATCAAATACCTTCTTCAGCTGTGGCCGTTCGACAAGAAAAGCTTTGCCGATTGCGATTCCTTTCGATGCAGTTCTCTCAACATTAATAGCTAACATAGCTTAGCCTCCATTACTCTCCTAAACCACCATCAATCGCATTGATGACAGCTTCTAAATCTTCCTTCTCTGAGTCGCCGGTGCATTCCACCAGAATCTCAGTACCGCAGCGAATGGCCGCACTCATAAGAATTAAGATACTTTTGGGATTGATACGTTTCTCGCCAACCACGATTGCAATATCTGATTTGCACTGGCTGCATACTTTTGCGAGCTCGCTTGCCGGTCTTGCATGAAGTCCAGAAGCATTTTTTACTGTGATTTTTTGACTTACCATGCTGGTCCTCCTAACTGACTACACACCAAAATGTTCAAAGAGAATTTTCTCCGCTTCTGTGTTCCATAAACCCTTGTGACGCTTGCAAGAGTCAGATAGCTTAGCAAACAAAGGATCTGTCTTACCAAGTTCTTCAAAATCATCCAATGCTGTCAACGGCATATTAAAATGCATATAGTTCAGTTTCTTGCCGCCCGGAATCTTTGGCAGATTTAAAGTAGCTTCTGCAACACTGTCGATACCTCCGACATGAGTTACCATAACTGCCGGCTCGATTAATTTCTTGGAAGCCAGATCAATCGCTTCTACGAGGTCATCGGTATTACCGCCTGTCGTTCCGATAATATGTGTACTGGTATAATGAACATTATACAGATTAATATCTGCTTTAAACTGATTGTCGGTCGGTCCTGCAAAGAAGTTCATGCAGCCGTCAAAAGCCAACAGCGCATCACCCAACTCTGCTACCTGGCGAATAGGTACATAGACAAATACATCATCATAGCCCTTACCCTCTGTAATTGCCATCAGTCCTTCGTAAGGGTTCTCCATAGTCTGAGTATTCACATAGATCAGCTCCACGCCCTGTGCTGCAGCTGTTGCTTCGGAGATTACCTCGCGTGCTCTTGCAATTCTATCATCACTGATGTCAGTAACCACAAGGCGCTTCGGCTTGTTCTCGATGCAAAGGCCATAGCTTACTGCACCCAGTCCCATCGGACCACAGCCACCCATGACTAACAGATTACCGTCTGCTTTGACACCCATCTCATGATTATAATTCACTTTATTGGTGTGATAATTTGCATGGTATCCACCGATGATACAGCTCATCGGCTCACCGAGTGATGCTTCAAAATAACTCTCACCGTCATAGTTGAGTAAGCATCCCAGTTCCATAACCTCCTGGGGAATGATACAATAGGTTGTTGCACCACCAAAGAATTCATAGGAATATCCGGGAGATGCCAGACTTCCTTTGTAATTCAAGGCCGGCTGCAATGCAAACTTCTGACCCGGCTTAAATTGGTGCGCCCATTTGGAGCCTACCTCTACGATATCACCAGAAAATTCATGACCGATGATAATCGGGTTAGTGTCAATATTCTGAGGAGCGCGCTTATGCTTCTTGCCTTGCTTTACTAATTTATAAGTGGACATACAGATACTGTCACTTACTACCTTAACCAGTATCTCATCCTCCTTGATCTGGGGTAATTCGAATTCTTCTAATCTCAAATCATCCATTCCATACATTCTGACTGCTTTTGTTTTCATATAATAATTCGTCCTTTCTACATCGAACCTTAGAACCTGATTTTTTCCCGCAACTTATACGATTTTACAAGGTTCACTTCTTAATGTATCGCTTCTACTTTAACCTCAGCAAATAATCTCTCTACTAAATCACGTTTCGGAGGCTTTGTTCCCTTGGTCGTTACTGCTCCTGCGGAGGTAGCAATTCCAAGCTTAGCACAGTCCTCCAGAGATAATCCCTGATTAATACCATAAGCCAATGCCGCTACCATCGCGTCACCTGCACCAACGGTAGAATGTGCCTCCACCTTCAATCCCGGGCAGCGAAGTACTCGATCCTTCGACATAAACAATGCACCCATCTGCCCTAAGGAGATGGCAATCATACCAATTCCGTTCTCTAATAAGGACCGTCCCATGCCGATCAGCTCAGCTTCATCAACACGATAATCCTTATGGAAATATTCCTCCAGCTCATGACGGTTTGGTTTAATAATATCCGGATTTGCTTTTAGAGAGTGGATAAATAATTCTCCGTCTGCATCGACAAATACCTTAGCGCCTTTTTCTCTCAGCTTTTGAGTTAAAGTCTGATATACGGTTTTACTGATTCCGTTCGGAATACTACCCGCCAGAACGAAGAGAGCTTTCTCATCCGCATAGCTTAACAGCTTTTGTGTCAGTGCTTCCAATTCCTCTTCGGTTACCACCGGACCGGGCTCATTGAACTCTGTTACATTACCGTTTGTCTCAACCACCTTCAGATTCGTTCTGATCTCATTCTCAATCTCCACAAAGTCTGAAGTAATTCCCATTTCCTGAAGAACCTTCTTAATCAATATTCCGCCGCTGCCGCCGACAAATCCGGTTGCAATGGTCTCACCACCCAGCTCTTTAATGGTTTTGGATACATTGATTCCTTTTCCGCCTGCATCGGTGATTACATTCTTCACGCGGTTCAAGCCCCCGTGAACCATATTTTCCAGATCCACTGTCTTGTCGATAGCAGGATTCATTGTAACAGTAATTATCATCTTAACTACCATGCCTTCCTCAAAACCTGCAAACTTTGAGTCGCAGGCATAAATTTGCGTGTATAAATTTGACCAAACTATTTTGCGGTAAATGTGGTATGAATCTCATCCGCACTGCTATGAAGCATAGTCGCTACCGCTTGCTCCGTGGACAATTTATCTGCGATGTTCGCCAAAATGTCAAGGTGTTCATCACCCTTTGCTGCGATTCCGATTACGATCTTCACATATTCATCATTCCATAATGTACCTTCCGGAAATACCATGACTGCAATCCCGGAAGATTTAATCTTGCTTTTTGCTGCTTCTACACCGTGAGGGATCGCAATTCCATTTCCGATGTTCGTGGAGAAGGTGTTCTCTCTTTCTAACATTCCCTCAATATAGCTCTCTTCTACATATCCGCTGTCGCATAGCACCTGACCGATTTCGCGAATAACCTCTTCTTTCGCCTTTGCCGTACAGTTTATTAAGATATTTTTTTTCTGTAATAATTCCATCGTTTTAACCCTTTCTATCCTGAAAATCTAACTATTCTGCATCCTTAACAATAAGTTCTTACACGGCTGATCCGTTTTGTCTTATGGGTAGTGTTTTGCTTCTGATAACATTATAAACGAAATTGGTTCAGAATTACAAATGATACAAATACGAGTTTGACACCATCCAATAGCGACATTTCTAAAAGTAGCCTAGACCCGATCTAAATACTGGCTGAAATACCGTTTTAGCTCCATCGTCAGATAAGATCGGATATTTTCCCGGTCACCGGTAAATATGGTGTTCAGAAAATCATTGCTCTCCACCAGTTTGCTACTGAGACAACCCATTAAGCTTGTGTTTTCCTCCATATGTTCATCCTCTGGAATCAACATAATAATAACTGCCCGGATTTTATGGAAATACGGATCCCGGAATTCACCCAGCTCATTGGTCAGACACACGGAGAAGCAAGGACGGACTACTCCTTTGGTACGACTGTGAAGCAGAGCAAAATTATATTCCGGAATAATCTGAGAGGCAATCTTCTCTCTCCTCTTGATATCCTCCTGTATCAGGATTCGTTTTTCATTATAGGATGAGAGACGCTCCGTTATAGCAACCAATAGCTCATCAAAGGAGATCATACTGCTCACCTTCATGCATTGGAACTCATTGATCAGATATCTGATCTGAGTTGCCGTATAATTTACCTGTTCCAACTGATTTGTGAAGTCATTCTCCACCTTGGTATGCTTCGGTGTCTTCGCATAGACACGAACCTTTGCTTCTATACGCTCCAGATCATTCTCCAAGAGCAGCGGACTGACGCGGACCACATCTGCATCAATGTCATCCAGATTAATACTGGAGATCAGAAAATCCATCTTCTTCAGCTGTAATGGAGTCAAATCCTCCTTACCGTAGGTCACCAGCTCCGCAGCATCCTTTAGAAATCTCTTTAGCTTAGAATGCATCAATCTCGAGATTCCGATACCACTGGCACATACAATTCCAATATCAACCTTGCGCTTACTCTCCCGATTATTTTCCAACCGGACAGAAGCAGCGCCAAAATGCATTGCCAAAAAACCAATTTCCTCCTCCGGTACTTGGAAACCGTAGCGTTCGTAAATTAATCTTCCTACCCTCTTGCTCTTCTCGTAGATCACAGGATAAGTGTCCTTGATTTGATGGAGGAGAGGATTCGTGATAATCATCTTATTACGTAGTCTCACAAAGGTCGGCTGGAGGTGAGTTAAAAGACCGGCGATAAATTCCTCGTCCAGCTTTAAATCATAAGCAATGTCTTCATCATAAGCATTAATCATGTCGTTAATGAAGCTTAAAATCTCCTGACGTTCGCGTTCATTGTCTGCCTCAAGTTCATCATCATCAATATATTGTAATTTTGACCCCTTAATATGCAATAAAATATATGCGATCTCAATATCAGGAATATCAATCTGAAATTCCTCCTCCAGAGAGCTTGCAATATGGGTAGCCAAATTATAATCTTCGTTTTTCACCAGCTTTTCCAGTAATTCATCATTCGGTTCAATAATCTCCTGCTGCAATATCCGGTTTACGGCGATTGTTACATGCAGTATCAGACCAATATAAGAATTCTCGGTTAATCTGGTCAACCTTTTATCCCGGATGCTCTTAAAGCATATGATAACCCTGTTCAGTATCTCATTATTTAGTAAAGAATAGATATTGGGACCTTCTTTATCCCGTAAAATATCAATAATGTTACGCTCGTTCTCTTCTGAAAAGCTTTTCATCAATTTGTTGTCCGAGTTCTCATCAACGAATTTGCGAACAGCCAGACGATAATCCTTCTCACTGCCTTCCAATGCAACACCATAACCCTGCCTGCGGATGATGGACAGGTTAAACGGATGGAACCAGCTCTCAATCGCTTCCATATCATTGCTTATGGTAGCTTCACTAACATCAAAAATATTTGCATAATAATAGAGCTTCTTCGGAGTACGATCCCGAAGTACTTCTAGAATCAAACGCTTTCTCCGAATATCTTTATCCCCGGAATCCGCAATATCTTCTTCCTTCAGCAGATCATATAGGGTATTCTTATCCTCCCTTGACCCCTGAGCCCAGATACCGATTCCGGTCTTTGTCTGGAGGGACACATGATATTGGTTCAACGAATTACCGACAAATTCCAGTTCTCGTTGAACTGTTCTTTTACTTACCTTAATCTCATCTGCCAGTTTTTTTACCGATATAATTTGATCTTCCTTCAATAGTATCAATAAAATCTGGCGAAGACGCGGTGTAAAATTCATAGCAACCTCCATTTCTACTCATCCAAATACGCCTCAAGTTAATAAACACGTTACTGTTCATTCCGTTCACAGTAACACATGATTTCTGCATGCAAATTCGCTTCGCGAAGCAGAAATCATCTCCTGAATCATTTTCTACCGTATCTTAACAGCAAGTGTTAAGATACGGTAGAATGGTATCATAAACACTTCTACGCACGAACAGCGGCAGTAATGCCGCTTTTCGTGCGTATGGGAAATACAATATAGAACAATATTACATGTACAAGTTAGTGAATCCTGTTTCTCAAATCAATGACTTGATATGATAATAAATAATCAGGAATGATATCCTCTATTATTTACCTGCCTTAAGCTCTTCTACCAGAAGATCGTATTCCGGAGCAGCCATAAAGTTGGTAATTAATACTAGCTTTGCATTCGGATTGCTCTTTGAAGCTCTCTCTTTTAATGAGGTATGTGTAACGATAACCTGAGCGTCTGCCGGGATAGAAGAAACCGGTGCATGAATTACATTGATGCTTGTTAATCCAGCTTCAGTTAATTTTTTCTTCAGAATAGTAGCACCCATTGCACTGGAGCCCATGCCTGCATCGCAAGCGAATACGATGGTCTTAACATCCTTAGCATTAACCTTAGCGCCGGTAGTAATACCCTTGGATGCATTCTTCATATCCTGAACTTTTGCTTTTGCTGCATTGATGTCCTCATCTTTGCCAAAAATCTTTAACAAAGGAATACCAACGATACAAGCAACTGCTGCAGAGATAATTACACTTAAGATAACCGCTACATAACTAC
>JAGFXQ010000152.1 GCA_017861355.1 Bacillota bacterium | reverse complement strand
TTCTACTTCGTAAAGCCGTGGTACCTTTATACCGTGCTTTCTGGCTTCGGTTATCACTTCCTGTACGGCATAACCAACTTTCGCGTGGTTATGCGCTATAAGTGCATAGGTCATGCTCTTAGGTGAGAAGACAACAGTACTCATAAGAAATCCTACAACACTCGGTGGTAGGTCGCTCATCACTTTTGTCATAATATCAAGTTTAGAACCTTTTGCTTTCAAAACAGGGATTATTTCTTTCAGATTACGACTTATTCCAACAAGCGCCTCAGGTGAAGAAATTACTTTTTCAAAGCTACCATGTTTTAATACTTCGACTTCCATTGCAGCGTTAAATGCGTAGTGATTCCAGAGCCAACTTTTAGGTTCCTTTTGAACCATTATCTTGAATCCTGCTCCTGTAAATAGCTTGCGAATCTCTAAATCTCTTTTGGTAGGTTCGGATTCAAAGGTTCCAAACTGAACCGTCTTGTAAAGCCCACCGTAAAGAGTGTTTCCTTCAAATCCACCACCGGCACCGGGGAAACCACAAACAATTTGACTAAGTGGAATCGGTTTAACAGCTAATTGAGGGTCTTGCCAAAAGTTATTGAAAAAAAGAACAGTTGCATTTCCAACTCGTGGTGCAAGGTATTGTACCGCGCTTGATACTTGCTCAGAGTTGATACTCATAAAAATGAGATCATAATCGTGATTTTTCTTTATTTCTTCATGTATTACAATAGGCCATTTTTCTTTGATTATTCGGTCTTTTTTGCTTCGTCTTGCATCCCATAATTCTAAGTTTACATGTGAGCCATATTGAGCCTTCCTACCTTCACGAACATAAAATTCGACGGTATGGCCCGCATTTTCAAACGCCCATGCATACTGCGTTCCTATAACACCGCGACCAAAAAACAGTATTTTCATATAGTATCCTCCCTGATAATCACGTGTTGACTTTTCAACATGTGTTTGATATTCTTAGCATACTGATTTGTAAAGAGAAATTCAATAGTTACAGTTGATCCAACTGTTGAGAACTCAACACATTTCACTACTTTGTTGAATACACGATTAAAGAAAGGCTGCGAAGCTGACTTTCTTTAATATCAGGAGGGAAATCTTATGGATAGAAGAATACAAAAAACAAGGCAGTCAATTATGAATACCTTCATTGACCTTTTGGCTGAAAAAGGATTTGAGAAAATAACCATCAATGACATTGCTGAACGTGCAAACATAAATCGAGGTACTGTATATCTACATTACGTGGATAAATTTGACTTGCTTGACAAGTGCATTGAAACATATATTGAGCTACTTCTAAATCACTGTGCCAATAGTACTGATACCAAACTTAAAGCAAGCGCATTTCAAAGCGTATTTGAATATTTGGAGAAGAATTTTACGATATACAAATTGCTTCTTAGCAATGAGGGATTCGGATTTTTCCGAAATCGCTTATTTGCCATCATAGCTCAAACAGTAACTGATGTTATTAGTATAAAGTCAGAAAACAACGCACTTTCAAATGATGTAACCACTCAATTTTTGACTTCTGGGTTTATTGGGGTATTAGAATGGTGGATCAATAATTCCATGCCCTGCAATGTGCAGGAAGTTACTGAGCAACTTTTGTTTTTACTGGAACCATACACCAAACACCTCAAAACTACTATAATCTAATTTATATATGCTTGCTAAGGGCGGAAGCCGAAACTCGGAAATTCCTTTTTCATCGCTCCGTGGGAAATTGTCCAAGCTGCGAATTTTTATACGTACAATACTGATTGGATGTTATAGTCCGGGGACTTTAAAATATCATATTGGGAATTGATGATTAACCAAAGTTGAGAGTTATAATACATGATGTTCCATACGCCAATGCCTTTGAGACCATTAGATGGAACTAGTTCAGCCATCCCATATATACTTCGGGCATCTGTAAACCATACGATGTGGTTAATAGGTAACACAACTTCCGAGTAGTTATAAAATGGAGTTTGTGATACTTCATCAAATTGGATCGCAGCACTTTTTACATCTGCTAATTGGATCGCAGATGTAACACTTAATGAATTAGCTTTTGTTACTCCCGGTACATACGGCAGACTCCAATCATAACCGATCGCAGATATTCCGATGGATACTTTCTCGGGTGGAATAATTGTAATTGCATATTCAAGAAGATCTTTCGTTTCTGTTATTGACATTACAGGCAAAGGCGGAACATAGGAGTATCCAAAATAAAACGGCATAAACAATACCTCATTTGCGTTCTGTCCGAATTTAGAATAATCTAATTTTTGATAGGCCATCATATTATTTCCTTGACTTACTCTGGGGGGGATGGTTATAAAAAAGGAATAGCCTGCGTCTCTTACAGCAACTGCTACTTTTGATGTAAATATACTATATGCTTGAATATTCTCAGCACTTAGAAAATGGTAGGCGATGTTAACTCCAGAATATCCTTTTTCGTTAAGAATAATAAGTAGATTATTAATAAAACGATCCTGTAATTCTTCAGTATATATTATATTATAAGCTGCTTTCTGGCTTAATTCTCCCTGTGGAGTATATGCAGTTATTAACATCATCGGTGCAACACCGTATACTTTTGCAAGCTGAATAATTTCTGAAACATCTACACCGATAACATCTGCATTCTCTGTAATGTAATTATCCCATATTGTCAGATATGTCAGGAATGGTAATGTCTTGATAAGCACCTTTGTATCAATAAAAGAACTAGCAAATCCGTTGATAGTCATTTCGCCTTTTTTATCATTATATCGAATAACCAGCTCTTCACCAGGAAAGATATATTGCCTATCCGAAAGGAATGGATTATTTTGTAATAATTGTAGTAGGCTTATGCTATTTTCAGTTGCAATACTTGCTAAGGTATCTCCCTCTTTCACAATGTATACTTGCTCCGGATACACAACTACAATAGTTTGACCGGGGACAAGTTTGTCCTGCGATAGTAGTCCGTTATCCTGAATTAACCTTGCAGAAGATATGCCATATAGATCAGCAATGGAACTGATTGTTTCCCCGGCTTTCACGACATGAATTATCATGATGTCCTCGATGCGACGTTTTGTAAATTATATGAGTAGTACTTCTTTATATTACTTTTGCGAATAAAAAAATAGCCTTTCATCAATAACCTAAATGAAAAAAACAAGGGATGGGTATTTCATATTTTATATAAAAATAGATTTGGAAAACATCGGACGTAGGGAATGTTTGAAGATGGTATCATTTGTTGTAATAGATAACAAAAAAGATTTTAAATATTTCCATAATGGATGCAATAAAATGAATTTCTCCAGCGTTAACTTAGTGAAATGATAAATCGCAGGTTATAAAAGGAGGAAACACATGAAGACAAGAAAAAAATCTATTATAATGATAGGTTTAGTCACGGCAATAGTAGTAATGGGGTTTGGTCTAGGCTTCTATCTGAAGTCTCCAATTAATATGGTTACAATAGACATTAACCCAAGTTTAGAATTACATACAAATACCTTAGGTTATGTTGTGTCGGTTGATCCAGTGAATGAGGATGCTGTACAGCTGATGGCAGGTTACAAATTAGTAAATCGAGATTTAGAGAGTGTAATCGAAAATATCGTTGATCGAATGATATTGAATGGATATCTTATTGCAGGTCAAAAGAATCAAATATTAATTTCTGCAGAGGGATCTATTTCCGCAAATAAATTATTAGGCAAGGTTAAAAAGAACATTTCTAATTATGCACAGTCGAAACAATTAATGGTCGAAGTTCTTCATCAAAGTATTGATATTAATGAAGCAGAGGTTGAACTTGCTCATGAATACAATATTTCAGTAGGTAAAATGGCGTTTATTGATAAACTTGCGGAGAGCAGCAATAGTTTGCCATTAGATGAACTTGCTAAAACAAGTGTGAAAGATCTAATTCAGTTTTCCGTTGATCAGAATATTCCCTTGGAAGATATGATACAGAATTATTCCGAAGTGATAGATAATCAACCGGTGGAAGTAGAGGTCGTAAATGATAAAAACAATCCAATGGATGCACTCAGTAGTGCTACAATGAATGCGGATGCAGAAACCGTCATTAATGTTCGAAACCTTTCGGAGAATGACGGTGCAGTTGTAGGCAGTGACAAATATTTTGTAGATAATGCAGTTGAGACAGATGCTGTAAGCAGTGCAACGATTAAAAAGGATACAGATAAATTGGTTATTAGTTCTGATAAGACCCAGAAAATTGCTAAAAAGAGTGACAAAGTAGATGCAGTAAGTAGTGCAACGATTAAAAAGGACTCTGATGTTAAAGGTAATGTGAGTGAGAAAGTCAAGGTAGAGAAGAAATCAGACTACGAAAAAGAAGACAACGACTCCGAGGATAGAGAAGATTATGGCTATGAAGATAACAAAGGCAACGACTCCGAGGATAGAGAAGATTATGACTATGAAGATAACAAAGGCAACGACTCCGAGGATAGAGAAGATTATGACTATGAAGATAACGAAGACAACGACTCCGAGGATAGAGAAGATTATTACTATGAAGATAATGAAGATAACGATTCCGAGGATAGAGAAGATTATAATGATGAATACAACGAAGACGATAATCACCAGGAGAAAAACCATTATGAAGATAACGAAGACTAGAAGGTAATGCAGACTGTTCAATTATAGCATAAGAATATTTATTGACATCAATAGTTGTGATTGTGAAAATAGAGTACATATCGACACCAATAATGGACTGGTTATTAGACTGGATCCCTTTTTCAGCAGACAACATATCATGCCTGAAAGATATTGGAACTGGTACCCGGAAAAGCTGACTCTCAGTTGGTAGAAGTTTATACTTGAGAAAGGCAATGCAAATGGTCAGTTTAATGTGTCTACAATATACACAGCTGTTCTCTGGTCAGCTCGACAAACATAGAGGCAATGGGAGTTTACTTAAGAAAGTCCCTGCAAAACTGCAATGGATTTACTTCGCAATAATTTTCTTGTTTGTCTGGTAAGATTGGATGCAATTTGATATTATGGTAATAAGTCCATCCAAACTTAATATTCGGAGGTTGAATCCATGGGACATATTACAAGTAAAGATGCCTATAAGAATTTGGAAGAAAGAATCAATTGGTTTACACAAGGAGCTCCGCCATCGGACAGCCTGTATAAAATTTTGCAAGTTCTATATACGGAAAAGGAAGCCAAATGGGTCGCACTTTTGCCGGTTCGTCCATTTACTGCAAAAAAAGCTGCAAAGATCTGGAATACTACAGAAGGGAAAGCGGAAGCTTTTTTAGAGCATCTTTGTGAGAAGGCGTTACTTGTGGATTCATTTTATAAAGGGGTACGCCAATTTGTAATGCCACCACCAATGGCAGGGTTTATTGAATTTGCATTGATGCGTACAAGAGGCGATATCGATCAGAAATATTTGAGTGAATTGTATTATCAATACATGAATGTTGAAGAAGATTTTGTTAAGGATTTATTTTTCGCAACAGAGACGCATCTTGGACGAGTTTATGTCCAGGAGCCAATTTTGACGAATGATAACACAATTCATATCTTGGATTATGAAAGAGCAAGTCATATTGTTGAGGAAGCAACACATATCGGCCTTGGGACTTGTTATTGTAGACATAAGATGTTACATGCAGGTCACCCATGTGAAATAAACGCCCCATTGGATGTTTGCCTCACCTTTGGAAACGTTGCCCGTTCTCTTTCAGAAAATGGGCAGCATGCAAGATTAATTGATAAGAAAGAGGCAATGGATGTATTAGAACGTTCTTATGCAGCTAATCTGGTGCAAATTGGAGAAAATGTTCGTGAAGACCCGGCATTTATTTGTAATTGTTGCGGTTGTTGTTGTGAAGCCTTGCAAGCAGCAAGAAAGTTTAGCCCAATGCAACCAGTGGCTACTACAAATTATATACCTAAGATTTCGAAAGAATGCGTAGGGTGTGGTAAATGTGAAAAGGTATGTCCGGTATTAGCGATATCCATGCAAAATAGCAAAGAGGGTAAGTCAGTAGCAAAGGTTGATCATGAGGTATGCCTTGGTTGTGGTGTATGCGTTCGAAGTTGTCCCCAAAATGCTATTGAATTAGTACGAAGAGAAGTTCAAGTCATAACTCCGGTGAATAGTACCCATAGATTTGTACTACAAGCAATCGAAAAAGGAACCCTCCAAAATCTCATATTTGATAATCGGGCATTTGCCAATCATCGTGCGATGGCTGCAGTACTTGGGGTTATTCTTAAATTACCGCCTTTGAAGCAGATGATGGCTAGTAAACAGTTTAAATCCATATATTTGGATAAATTGTTGTCTAATAAAAGGGATTAATGTTAATTCTGTTTTTATCATTTACCCCTGTAGGTATTTGGAAGGGCCAATAAAAGCCCACCAGGAAAATGCATCAGGAAGGTTGAAGTACAACATTTTCGAACTTATGAGTCAAGCCTTGTTCAAAACGAATAGGACTTAACTCATTTTTTTAAGCGAATCGGTGTTCCTGTGGATGAGTAAGAAAGAAGATATTTCATTTTTAATTGAAAATATCGAAGAACTCTAAAAATTGATTTGAATCAAGGATATTATCGAATGAATGAGTTAACATCAAAGCAAGAAATGAGTAGAACAATTCGATAGAGCTAGTAAATATAAATATTAAGGAGGTAATTTCAAATGAAACAAACGATTACTATCAACAATCAAACCCACCTCGGTGAGCTTGTAACCTATTTCCCTGCCATCACTTCTCGTCTTAACGATCTTCATATTGATTATTGTTGCCAGGGAGATCGTACACTTGAGGCTGCCATTTTGGATGCGGGCATTTCATCAGATTTCATTGCGGAAGTGCAGAATGCTTATAGCGATTATATTGCCAGACCGGATAAGGAACTACCGGTGAGTGAGTTGTCGGATGAACAGTTAATTGATCTCATTCTTGAAATTCATCATCAGCCGGAACGTGCTCTGTGGAAGGAATTGGATCAGCTTGTGAATAAGATTCTCCTCGTACATTATGAGCATGGCAAAGAACAGCTTCTAAAGCTGCATCGCAATTTCAGTGAGTTAAAAATGGAATTAGAAGAGCATTTTGCCAAGGAAGAAGAGGAGCTTTTCCCGGCTATTCTTGAACTAGGTAGAAAACCTGAGGGCAAGGCAGCAATTCGCTTACTTATTCAAAAATTAGAGGATGAACACGTTGGCGCCGGACAGATTATTAAGCAATTAATTAAAGATACCGACGATTTTACACCCCCGGATTATGCATGCCCTACAATGAAGGCTGTATATGGGAAGCTCCATGAATTGGTAGATGACATCTTCCTCCATATTGCGAAAGAAAATAGTGTGCTATTCAAACGTTATGAATAAGGAAGCCAATTAAGGCTATATTAGTGCCATCGGTATATTAAGAACAATTTGATCTATTAATTTTAATTGATTCGCTGGAAGTGCACAGAACAATTTGATTGTAAAAAGTGCTTGCCAGATTACCATGATAATGTTAAAATATTGTCGGAAATAAATTCTTATCTGTTAAAAGGGAGTAGCTGCCTCGAGAAGGTGATAAAGTCAACATACTGACCTTAGGGTCTGGCTTTATCTGACATGATTATGTTAAGTGAGACTTTTAGCACAGTAGCTTTGCTATTGTGTTAAAAGTCTTTTTTTGTGCTAAGAACATTTTACTCATTAATCTCGGAGCATTAGATACCTGTAGTCAGAAAGATATGTTTCAACATATATCACTTAGGAGGTTTTTTCATGGCGTCTTTAATTAAAGCTATGCTTTTCGTCGTCGTTGCCGAAATGGGCGACAAAACACAATTA
>JAGFXQ010000151.1 GCA_017861355.1 Bacillota bacterium | reverse complement strand
CATCAACTTCCTTTTTCGATACCAATTTAGAAAGGAGAAAAGCAATTATGATAATTCCGGGAATATCAATCAGTAATCTTGCAATAGCAAATCTGCTTCCCAGAGCAGCCATCTCAAAGAGAAACATTGGGATCTTCGTAGTGGACCATGCACCGATAAAAATAAGGATATTCATGAACTTTACTCCTTTTTTCATGAACACTGCAGCGACCGGAAAAGCACCATATAATGGGCCGGCAGCAGCGGAGCCTATAAAGATGGCTAATAAGACTCCTTTCAGACCCGAACCTTCCCCCATATATTTGACCATAGTCTCTCTGGGTACCCAGACATCAAGAAGGCCAAGGAGCAGGAAGATAGGAGGGATGACAAGCAACATTTCCTTTACAGAATTTGCGGTTATACTTAGGGCTTTCCAGCCTAACTGCCGGTTAAAGATGGTTAATATAACCATAGCAACGAGCACGATTAAAAATACACGATATCTTTTGATTAATTTTTTCATCTATATCACCACCAATCCGATTAATAACGCAACGATAAAAGAAAAGAAAAATGCTAATATATTACGAAGAACTGAGATTTTTTTTCCAAAGTATTTGATTTCAACTGGGAGTGTTATCACGCCGACCATCATTAGAGTTGAAACAAATGCTGCGATCTGCATATAGCCTGCACCGTTTTCCAGTAGAATTGCAGCTGTTGGAAAAGCGACAAACCCGGGAATAAGTGTTACTGACCCAATCATAGCAGCCAACATTACGCCAAACCAACCGGATTCTGAGCCAATTATTTTTGAGATTGTTTGTGGGTTAAGAAATGCAAGCAACAACCCAACCAGTAATATTACGACAAGAAATTCAGGCAGGATATTTTCGAATGCCTTCCATGCTTTTTTTAATGCCATTTTTGTTTTCTTCTTATCTTTAATAAAAGAAAGAATCAACAGGATTATGGCAACTCCATAGAAAATGTAGGAATCCATTGGATAACCTCCTTATTTATGACAAATGAACTTTTCTGTTCATTTGTATTATTGTATAACATCGGATACCGTTGCGATGGGACATATGGTACCCCAGGTTCTTGGCTTGTAAATCTTACTAATATAGAACTTAGTAGATTATAACAAGAAAAATCTGCAGCTTCCGTGATGATATCACAGGAACAAAGTTATCCTGATTTCATTACTTTCCTTTGAAGCTTGACTAGGTTATAATAGATATATCAGATTATTTTAGCATTGATATAAATTTGTTGCAGAGATTTTGTGGCACGATTCATACAAACCAAGAGGAGGGGATCGCTTGAATAGCATAATGGAATATCTGGATTGGCGTGGGGATTTGAGCTTTGAACGACCTATGATGCTATTGATTTGACGGCACCACGCTGTAAGGATCCTTTTTTTGAATATATACCGGATCTTTTGCTTAAGGCGGCTGGTACCCGTCGCTACGGTGGACTACGATTGTCTTACTATATCAATCGTCTTAACTATGATAATTCAGAGCAGTTTTCCGCAATTGTATTTTCCTTAAGCGATCGGATTCATTATATTGCTTTCCGGGGCACCGATGATAATCTAATCGGATGGAAGGAAGATTTTATGATGAGCTTTCTCGATGAGGTGCAGGCACAAAGGGATGCTGTAGAATATACCAAATATATTGTAAGTAATCTGCAGGGTGATATTTACCTTGGAGGACATTCGAAGGGAGGCAATCTCGCTGTCTATGTAGCGGCTTCCTTAGAAGAGATACAGGACCGTATTATTGCCGTATATAATAATGACGGACCGGGCTTTCAGGAGAAATTTCTGGAAAGTGAGAATTACCACAATGTAGTATCTAAGATTCATACAATGCTTCCCAAATCTTCCGTAGTCGGGATGCTGATGGAGCATCTGGAGGATTATATGGTGGTCAATAGTAATCAGAAGGGCATTATGCAACATAATGCTTTATCCTGGGAGGTTCTTGGCAATCATTTTGTATATAAACAGGTAGTAAGCAAATCGAGTATTTTTCTTAATCAGGCCTTACGGCAATGGCTGAATGAGATATCGATGGAAGAAAGAGCAACCTTTGTGGAAGAGCTATTCTCTATTATTGATGCATCCGGATTGGGGACAATCAGTGGTATTTCTTCCGAGAAGAGGCTGGCAGTGAATGCGATGATCAAAGCCTATTCCAATATGAGTCCGGAAACGAAAGGATTTATGAAAAAATTGATTTATAAATTCATCGATGAAGGACAAAAGGTAGTATGGCAATCCATTGAAGGGGAGCTTCGTATCGGGAAACAACAGACGGAACCAAAGCTTGTACGAAAAAGAGGCAAAGCATATATCAAACTACAAAATTAATAATTATATCGAAAATAGAGCAATTCACGGGAAAGGATAGTATAATATACTAAATACCGTTATCAGGAGTAATATGAATTCGGAAGCACCTGCGAATTATTGTATCATAATCAATGTCGGTAACCACACCTTATCCTTATTCAAGAATGGGGTGCTTTATAAATCTTATCCTGTAGCAGTAGGCAAATCCTCAACTCCGACACCAATCGGAAACTTTAAGATAAAGAACAAGGCATCGCACCCGGGAGGCCCCTTTGGAGCCCGGTGGATGGGCTTAAGTGCAACAAGCGGCAGCTATGGTATTCATGGAACGAACAATCCCGGTTCAATAGGTAAGAACATCTCCAATGGCTGTATCCGTATGTATAATAAGGATGTCATTGAACTAAGTAATCTGGTTCCGACAGGAACCACAGTTAAGATTGTGGTATAGTTAGGTCAGGCCGAAGATTATTACAGGCTATGACAGAGGTTCATTGGTTGCCGGACTATTGCACTTCGATGGAGAGCAGTAGCCCGGCTTTAATTTAACTTAGTGATGCGTAATGAAACGCGGTACAATATTTGTTTCCAACAGGAGGTAACTATGAAGAAAGAATTAGCTTATTTTAAAATAGATCAGGCATATGGCGGCAACCAAAGCTGGTTTCGAGATCCGATGATGAAGCTGGGAGGCTGCGGGGCGGCAACCGCCTGTGACAGTTGTATCTATCTTGCATTACACGGAAATAGACAACACCTTTATCCAAATGATATTCATCAGTTGAGTAAAGATTCTTATATTCAATTTGCAATGAGGATGAAACCGTTTCTTCGGCCAAGAATGCAAGGGATTAATACTCTTGAGCTATTCGTTAACGGTTTCGACGCTTATCTGAAACAGACAAATGAAAAAAAGTTGAGGCTTGAGCCACTGAGTGGGGATCTCCCCTACGAGCAGGCAAAAGAAGCGGTTCGTAAGCAGATTGATCTAGATCTGCCGATTCCCTTCCTTCTGTTAAGGCATAAGAATTATGCGATGCGTGACTTCGTATGGCATTGGTTTTTGGTCATAGGCTATGAGGAATTCGAAGATAACTTTCAGATTAAAGTGGCAACCTATGGGAATTATCATTGGCTGTCACTCAAGGAGCTATGGAACACCGGCTATAAGGATAAGGGTGGAATGATCTTATTGACAGAAGAAAGGCTATAAGCCTTCTTCACTGTGGTGGATCATAAATATGATCAGTGAATATGGAGCGCTTATAGCCTTTCGGGATTACAAGTATTATTTTATCGTTGGTTTATAAGCCTCCTCCACATAAGGAAAGGATTAGGATTAGGGGTAAGATACCATCTAAGCCGTTATCACAGCCGCCAAATCCGCAGCCCCCCTGGCCTCCTCCGCAGCCACCTCCGAATAAACCACCACTTCCACCACACATCGTTAGCATTAAGATTAAGAAAATTGGGCTAAGACCGTTATCACAGTTGTTATTTCTCGTACAGGATGTTGTTGACATATCACTCATATTTGAGCCTCCATATTTTTTATTTATACTTTATCATATGCGGTAGGGTATATATATTGACGTACGTCAATGTGACAATGTCACATTGAAAAGTAGAAGATTATCTATGGATTGACTTGGACATTCTAGTTATAATAGGTAATAATTATGATTCGTGTAATAAAGGGGCTTTTAAATATGAAGGGTACCTAAATATTAATCAGATACAAACAAGATGAAACGATAAATCGTTTCACAGTCATGAATTAGGAGGATGAGTATGGAATATGGAGTTCAGATATTTGGGTGTATGACCGATTGTAAGAAGGATCCGGACGGATTCTTCAGAACCTTAGCATCTGCAGGCTATCGTCAGATCGAGCCCTGTGTATTATTTGATGACCCGATCAGTATGGCAGAAGAGGCACGGGCACAAGGCAATGATTTCATGGCGCATCTGGCTGATATTCTATGGAAGCCGGAGGAGCTGCCGGAATATCTGAGACAGATGGACAAGTATGGCTTATCCCTTTCCTCTGTCCATGTTTTTGCAAAGGATATGTTAAATGTTGCCGATCGGATGATTGCGACTGCACAAGCCAATCATATCACTGCCTATGCAGTGAATTGTAATCAAGAAACTATTGTATCAGATTATCTCAACTTTGCCGATCTGTGTAAGCAGCTAGCACACAGACTAAAGAGTAATGGTGTTGAGCTCTGGATTCATAACAATGGTTCAGAGATTAAGAACCGGGTGAAACATAACGGTGAACAGGTCCCGATTCTTTCCGCTATCCTGGATCTATGCAAGGAAGAGAAGGTCGGAGCACAAATCGATGTTGGCTGGGCGTTGTATGGAGGAATGGATCCGGTGACCTATCTTCTTCAGGTGAAGGATTATGTTCGCTCTATTCATTTTAAAGATTTGAAGAAGGATTTCGCAACCAGAACGGATGGGGCGATCTTCGCCTGCTTAGGTGACGGAGCATTGAAGGTAGGAGATATTCTTGGCTGTTTACCGCAATTACAGCCCGGTGTCACTGTCCTGATTGACCAGGATGCCAGCGATGATGATATCATGGAGGATATGCGAATATCCTATCGTGTACTGGAAGAGGCACTATGATTTATTGATTAGACATGCGGAGAGTATTATAGATATACTGATAATCATAAGAACAATCGCATCTGACAATAAGATAAGTAAATAAAAAAGATTAACAGAAACAACAATAAGAAAAAACAATCATAAGAACAAACTTAACGGACAATAAGATAAGTAAACAGAATAGAAAAACAGAAAATATGAGGTAGATATGATAAATAAAAAGAAATGGATGCTGGCTTTGTCATCCCTGTTATTGCTTGCAGCTGCAGGCTGTAGCTTTGCAAACAATCAGAGTAAGGAGCCGGACAAGCTGACCTTGTTTGTTGCTTCGGATATTCATTATCTTGCACCGGAGCTCAATGATAACGGGGAAGCATTCCAGAAGTATATGACAAATAGTGATGGAAAATTCCTTCGTTATATTGATCCGATTACGAATGCATTTATCCGGGATGTCAATGGTCAAAAGCCCGACGTATTAATTATCAGCGGTGACTTAACAAATAACGGAGAGAAAGCGAGTCATAAGGAACTGGCCGATAAGCTGGAGTCAATCGAGCAAGAGACTGGCACGAAGATTTATGTCATCCCCGGTAATCATGATATTAAGAATCCCTGGGCAAGAGGTTTTCAAGGTTCAGAACAATATGTTACCGATTCGATTACCCCGGAGGACTTCGCAGATATTTATCAAGATTTTGGCTATACAGAAGCAGTCTCGAGAGACGAAGGTTCTCTTAGTTATCTGGCGACACCCTCCAAGGATCTGTGGCTGTTGATGCTTGATACCAGTATCTCTGAATTCAATGAACTGATGGGAAATCCGATGATAAATGGAGAACTTTCACCGGAGACCTTAGCATGGATTCGTAAGTGTGGTGAGCAGGCGAAAAATGAAAATGCACGGTTGGTAGCGGTGATGCACCATAATCTACTCGACCATAGTAAAGTCCTTAACAAAGGGTTTACCCTGGATAACAATGAGGAAGCCCTGGAGGTATTCAAGGAATGCGGAATCCAGCTGGTATTCAGCGGTCATATCCATCTTCAGAATATTAAGTCCGATGGAACGGATCATCCAATCTATGATATCGCCACGGGTTCTCTGGGAGTATACCCGGTTCAATATGGAATATTAACCTTTGATCCGACCGATGGGTTCGATTATAATACATCGCTCGTGGATGTAGAGGGTTGGGCAAAAGCAGAAGGAATAGAGGATGAGAATCTAACCGGTTTTTCCGATTATTCCAAAGCATATTATTCAGAAGCCTCATTAAAGAAGGCAAAGGATAGATTAGCTGAGGTGGAAGGTTATACGGACAAAGAAAAGCAAATGATGGCTGAGACGATGGGTAAACTCAATCTCAACTATTTTGCAGGAACCATTGATAAGGTTCGAGAGGAGATACTGGCATCCGAGGGCTACCATCTCTGGGAAACAGCGGATCCTTCCGTAAGAACGAAGAATTATATCCTCAGTGTTCTGGAGGATGGAAAGGACAACCATAATCATCTGACCCTCCGCTGAGATATGATTAATGGATAATTTCATGTAAACTCTTACCGATATATGCTGTAAAAAATATATGGAGTATATATTGACAAATATCTATGTGATCGATATAATTAGAATCATATAGATAGATATCAATGTAAAAAAGGAAGGTACATAAATGAAAGCAGTATGGGATTTTATCCAAAACCAGCTTCTTGGAATGAAATGGCTGAATGAATTAATTGGTGAAGGGTTGTCTCTGACCGGACTGGATCTTTCCTCCAGAGTGGGAGGCAGTATTCAGTTCTTCCTCTATGACACAATCAAGATTCTGATATTATTATCCGTTTTAATATTTATCATTTCCTATATTCAGAGTTATTTTCCTCCGGAACGTACAAAGAAGATCCTTGGAAGATTCCATGGCTTAAGAGCAAATATACTTAGCGCTTTATTAGGAACGGTGACACCCTTTTGCAGCTGTTCTTCCATTCCTTTATTCATAGGCTTCACGAACGCTGGCTTGCCGGTCGGGGTGACCTTTTCCTTCCTGATCTCCTCACCCTTGGTCGACTTGGGTGCCCTAGTTCTTCTGATGAGTGTATTCGGTACCAAAATAGCACTTGTATATGTAGCTGTTGGTCTGATTCTTGCGGTGATTGGCGGTACGGTGATTGATAAACTGGGTATGGAGAGTCAAGTGGAGCGTTTTGTAAATACCGGTGCAATGGTAGATATCGAAGCTCCTGATTTATCAAGAAAAGATAGGATGCTTTACGCCTCCGAACAGGTTCAGGCTACCGTGAAGAAGGTATTCCTCTATATCCTGGCAGGGGTTGCGATCGGAGCGATCATTCATAACTGGATACCGACTGAGATCATCCAGACAATCTTAGGAGTGAATAATCCTTTCTCTGTTCTCATCGCAACGGTGGTAGGTGTCCCGATGTATGCGGATATCTTTGGAACGATACCGATAGCGGAAGCTTTATTATCCAAAGGGGTAGGAGTGGGCACAATTCTATCCTTTATGATGGGAGTAACCGCTTTAAGCTTACCTTCTATGATAATGTTGAAGAAAGTGGTGAAAACCAAATTATTATTTACGTTTATCGCGATAGTAACCCTGGGTATTATTGTGATCGGATATCTTCTGAATGCATTTAGTTTTCTATTAATTTAAAAAGGAGTAATAATTATGGCGATCTTTGGTTTAGGGAAGAAAAAAGAAGAAGAGAAAAGCGGCTGTTGCTGCAATGGTGCATGTGATGCTGAATCAATGGAGAAAGCAGTCAAAGCAAATCAGGAGGGAGCATTTATCAAGGTTCTTGGCTCTGGATGTGCAAAATGCAACCAGCTGGAGGAGAACGTGAAAGCTGCATTAGTACAGTTGGGAATGGATACAACGATTGAACATGTGACGGATTTCTCACAGATTGCTGCTTATGGTGTAATGACAACACCGGCACTGGTGGCAGGGGGTAAAGTTCTATCCTATGGTAAAGTTCTTAAGACAGAAGAAGCAGTGAAGTTACTGGAGAAGGTGAAATAGCTTTAATTTAATTTCAATTTCAGTTATAGAAAAGTCTGTCTATAAGGAGAGTGTTGAATGAAAAATCAAAATATGGAAGGTATTGGTTTCTTTCAAAAGTATTTATCCATCTGGGTTGCATTATGCATGGTGGTGGGAGTCTTAATCGGTAAGTTTTTGCCGGGAATTCCTGAATTCTTAAACCGGTTTGAATATGCCAAGGTATCGATACCAACCGCAATCCTGATTTGGATTATGATCTATCCGATGATGATGAAGGTGGATTTTCAAAGTATTAAGAATGTAGGAAAGAACCCAAAAGGATTATTTGTAACCTGGATCGCTAATTGGCTGATCAAACCCTTTACGATGTATGCGATAGCTTCTTTCTTCTTATACGTTGTATTCAAGAATTATATTACTCCGGAACTGGCGAAGGAATATCTCGCCGGAGCAATTCTCTTAGGAGCGGCGCCTTGTACTGCGATGGTATTTGTCTGGAGTACACTGACGAAAGGCAATCCGGCTTATACTGTAGTTCAGGTAGCAACCAATGACTTGATCATTCTGGTCGCTTTTGTACCAATCGTAAAATTCCTGCTTGGTATCAGTAAAGTCAGTGTTCCGTGGGATACATTGATTCTGTCTGTCGTATTGTTTGTCGTAATTCCTCTTGGTGGGGGAATCCTGACGAGAATATTAATAACCAGGCATCGGGGTGTGGAATACTTTGAGAAGCAATTCCTTCCTAAGTTCGATAACGTCACCATTACCGGATTATTACTTACCCTCATTCTATTATTTGCATTCCAGGGAGAAGTATTTCTTGCAAACCCGCTCCATATACTATTAATAGCAGTGCCGTTGACGATACAGACCTTCTTCATCTTCTTTCTATCCTATCTGCCCTGTAGACTGCTTAAGCTTCCACATAATATCGCTGCACCCGCGGGTATGATCGGCGCTTCAAACTTCTTCGAATTGTCCGTAGCAGTTGCGATCGCACTATTTGGAACTACTTCTCCGGCAGCATTGGCTACGGTTGTAGGAGTACTGACAGAAGTACCGGTTATGTTGATCCTGGTTAAGATAGCGAATAAGACAACACATTGGTTTCCAAAATAGAACAGTACAAGAGGCTTTCGTTTATCGAAAGCCTCTTTTTGTATAAATAAATAATCAGACGCTGAAAGAAATTCGTTGACAAATAATTAGCGTATATCTG
>JAGFXQ010000416.1 GCA_017861355.1 Bacillota bacterium | reverse complement strand
GGGGATCAGAAGACAGCCAAAATCAAGCTTAAGACGGAGCTTACCGAAGATAAGGAATATGCAGTCAAGATTACCTTGATTACCAGCAAAAGTGAGAAGATGTATTATTATCAACGCATCAAAGTATATGAAAATGCTTATCTGCAGGAAAAGCTCGACTTTATCCTGAATTTTCATAATTCAATCATGGACAAAACAAAGGCAGAAAGTATCATTGATTATCTGGAGCCTTCCAATGCTGCGGATAATACCTCGCTTGCCTATGTCAATATTAATTCCAGCTTTGACCTGATTAGTTGGGGGAATCTAAAGCCGGTTATTTTAACCGAGGTGATCCCAACCATTCGCGAGATTTATGTGGACACAGCTTCTGTAGAACTTGAGTATTATATGGAGGCTGAGGTTGACGGTGCAGTAAATCAATATCATGTTACCGAATTCTATCGGATCCGTTATTCCCCTGGAAGAATCTATTTGCTCAATTATGAGCGTCATATGGAAACCTTATTTGATATAAAGCAGGCCAGTGTTCAAAAGAGCGAACTGATGCTTGGCATTACATCAGATCCGAAGATAGAAACGGTTACTTCGGTAGATCAGAAGAAGCTTGCTTTTGTAAGAAACAATGAACTGTGGTTTTATGACCTGGAGAATAATGTTGTTACAAAAGTATTCTCCTTCCGACAGGATAGCAAGGACTATCTTAGGGAATTATATGATCAGCATAAGATACGAATTCTTAACATGGATGCAGAAGGTAATCTAAATTTTATCGTCTATGGATATATGAATCGTGGGCAATATGAGGGCAGAGTAGCAATTATTCTTTATCGATTCAACCGTGCAGAGAATAGAATTGAAGAACAGGTATACATCCCGGTGGAGGAACCTTATCAGACATTGAAGGAGAATCTTGGGGAGCTGACCTATGTAAATTCCATGGATGTATTCTACTTCCATGCATATAATAATATTTATTCCTATAATCTCATTACAAGAGAGCTTTCTGAGATAGCAAATAACGTATCCTCGGATCATGTGGTTATACTAAAGAACCTTAACTATGCTGCATGGCAGGAGAAGGAAGATCCGAAGGTTAATAAAAACATAAAAATCATGAACCTTGAAACCGGAACAATTGAGACGATTGAGGCGAAGTCCGGTTACACATTGCGGTTAATGGATGCGATTGATTCCAATTTCATCTATGGCGATGTCTTTGAGGAGGATATCTCCTCTATGATGGATGGCAGTATTATGGCACCACTTAGTACGGTTGAGATAGCGTCAGTTGACAAAAAGGTATTAAAAAGCTATAGTAAATCAGGTTATTATATTTCTGGATTACAGGTAAAAGACAACATTGTAGAGCTTCGAAGAGTAAAGAAAATCAATGAAAATGGACGAATGGCCTATATACTGGCGGACCAGGATTATATTATGAATCAGGTAGAAGCAGCCCAGGATCCGACACGAGTAACCACGCGAGTAACCGATCAAGGATTAACGCAGTACTATGTATCATTACCGGCAGGCTTTGTAATGAATGAATTACCGGCAGTGAAGACAGCAGTGAGCACGGTAATTGCAGAAGATCCTACGATTCGTCTTCCAATCGCCGAACAGGATCAGCTCTATTATTATCCTTATATCACAGGCGGTATTGAGGCGGCTTATGCGAATGCTGCAGATGCAATCAATATTGCACGAAATAATATTGGAGTGGTATGGAGTAATCAGCAGGAACTCATCTGGGAAAGAGGCGTAAAGCCTACGAAGAATACAATAACAGCTTTTGAGACCCTGCCATGGAAAACAACCTCAACGGACTCAGTAGAAACCTGTATTCAACTGTTGCTAAATTATCAGAAGGTAAATGCAAAGATAGAGCAATTATCGGTCAAGGATAGTTCAGCTTACGACGTACTTCATAAGTATTCGAAATATACACCGATCCGATTAACCGGTATAACACTGGATGATGCTTTGTATTATATAGCAAAGGGCAGACCGGTCATTGCAATGAAGGATGTCAGCAGGGCGGTATTAATCTATGGTTATGACGCATTTAACATTATGATAATCGATCCGTCAGAAAATAAAGTGACAAAGCTTGGAATTGGTGATAGTGCAGAGTTGTTTGCAGATGCGGGTAATGTATTTTTATCCTATCTGGAGCAATAGCTATTAATATAAATACAAGGAGACAAAAATATGGATGAGAGAATTAAAGTATTAGCACGTAATTTAGTGAATTATTCGATGAAGGTGAAACCGGGCGATAAGGTATATGTTCATTATGTCGGTGCATCAACACAGGACCTTGCAAGACAACTTGTAAAGGAAGTCTATAAGGCAGGAGGCGTACCGTTCCCTCATTACACGGATGTAAGGCTGCAGAGAGAAATGCTGCTCAACTGTACTGAGGAGCAGATGTCCTTGATGGCTAAGATAGATGGGGCTGAGATGGAACAGATGAATTGCTATGTTGGAGTTCGCGGCACGGATAATGTATCCGAGCTTGCAGATGTTCCGGCAGAGAAGATGAAGATTTATGAGACCTATTATATGACTCCTGTTCATCACAACATAAGAGTACCGAAGACCAGATGGGTTGTTCTTCGCTACCCGAATGCAGCGATGGCACAGCTTTCGAATACCAGTGTAGAAGCATTTGAAGATTTTTACTTCAATGTATGTAATCTTGATTATGCTAAGATGGGCGTATCTATGAAGCCTCTTGTTGATTATATGAATCGTACGGATCGTGTTAAGATTGTTGGACCGGGAACCGATTTAAGC
>JAGFXQ010000150.1 GCA_017861355.1 Bacillota bacterium | reverse complement strand
TGCTGTTTTACAGAACACTGTTATTGTAAATTAAATCGTTATTCGTGCTAAATGATATTGGTAAATCATGTAAAAGTGGTAGGGCGCTCTTGTAAATCGTTGAAACAATAGGTAGTTTATAGAATGTTTTCATAAAAGGCGTTTAAATAAGTAAAGGAAGCTGAAATTGCATACTGTCAGCTTCCCAAAAAGGTTCATTTATTTTTTTATTAATTCTTTAATATATTTCTCCATATCTTTATTTAAGTCGGATTTAATGCTCTCAACATTACTATTAATTTTTTGGGTTATCTGCTGCTTTGTCTTGCTTTCTTCCTCGTTTACAATAGTATCAAGCTGTTTCTTTAATTCATTAGTATAAGTATCAATTTCTTTATCAGCTCTTGTAACTTCACTGTTCTTATGTGTTTCAATATCGCTAATAGTTTGCTTGGATGTTGCATCGATGTATTGTTTAATATCATTTGAATTATCCGATTCGATTTTGCTAACCTCTTGTTCTGTTGTTTGCATAAAGTATGCTGTAATTGAAATATAACCTTCTTTTATTAAGTTCAAGATATTTGTATTTAATACAGTTGCGGCATAAGCTTGGCTACTCCCAATTAGTAGTAAAGAGATTGCAAAACAAATTAACAACTTCTTTTTAAATAATTTTTTCATGGTATTTTTCCTCGTATAATTGTTTAAGTGACAGTATATTTATATCATATTTTAATAATGACAATCAATAGTAAAATAATGTAAAGTAATTGATAAAAATTTAAACGAAATGTTAAAAAATGTTGTCATTAATTCAATAGTTAAATACAATCTTGATGAAAAATTGGGAGAAATACAGTATACCAAAAATGAGTATAGATAAGGAGAGTATAAATATTATGAAAGATTTGATTATTGAAGATAAACAAGCACAAATAAAGAAAGGTGATTGTGCATCTGCGACAATCACCTTTTCTCCCATAATAATAATATCATATATATTCATCAAAAACAAGACTGTTATTCTGAAAAGTGTTATGTTAGAGTTACTGTACGGTTTTGGGTATGTATTTCCTGCCGATTTTATATATGGGAGGTGGCAGTGGAACATAAAAATTGTTCAACTGGAAAGGTTAATTAAATCACCCTAGTTTGGGTCACTAAAAGATAGAGTAGATATATGTAAAGGAAAGGTTAGCCTGTTGTTATCATATTGTCATCCAGATGGTTGTTATCAAAATATGAAGAATTAATTAACGGAGGTAATGATATGAGTTCTTATGTGATTGGTTTTCAGAATATTGACAAAACAAGGATTGAGGTTGTTGGGGGCAAAGGTGCTAATCTAGGGGAACTTTCCAAGATCTCCGGAATACACGTACCGAATGGTTTTTGTATCACTACGGTGGCATTTCAAAGAATCATTGGAGAAACGTCTTCGATTAATCAATTACTTGATCAATTATCGGATCTTTGTGTGGAGGACCGAGGAAAAATTAGTGAAATAAGTGGAGAACTCCGCAGGGTTATTGAGGGGACAGCCATTCCTGAAGATATGACGGAAGAGATCACTCACTATCTCTCCTGGCTTGGAGAAAAGAATGCTTATGCCGTTCGATCCAGCGCAACTGCAGAGGATTTACCGACAGCCTCCTTTGCAGGTCAGCAGGATACGTATTTGAACATTATCGGAAGAGAGGAAATCCTAAAGCATATCAGCAAGTGTTTCGCATCGTTATTTACGGAAAGAGCAGTGACCTACCGAATTCAAAACGGCTTCGACCACCGTAAAGTACACCTGGCTGTGGTTGTTCAGCAGATGGTCTTCCCGCAGGTGTCAGGAATTCTCTTTACTGCCGATCCTGTAACGGGCAATCGAAAGGTGTTATCCATTGATGCCAGCTTCGGACTTGGCGAGGCTTTGGTCTCCGGACTGGTGAATGCTGATATCTATAAAGTACGTGATGGGAAGGTTATCGATAAGAAAGTATCCACCAAGAAGTTGGCTATTTATGCCTTAAAGGATGGCGGAACGAAGGAACAGGAAACCCCGTTTGAGTTACAGAATAGGCAGGCACTGACGGAGGAACAGATTTTGAACCTCGCGCGCGTTGGTAGAAAGGTTGAAGAACATTTCGGTTGTCCACAGGACATCGAATGGTGTTTGGAGGATGATACATTTTACATTGTCCAAAGTCGGCCAATTACAACTTTATTCCCCATCCCTGAAGGGAATAACAAAGAAAACCACGTCTATTTATCTGTTGGTCATCAGCAAATGATGACCGACCCCATAAAACCACTCGGAATGTCTCTTATGAAGGCCGTATCTTATGGTCGATGGCATAAAGCTAGTGGAAGGTTGTTCATTGATGTGGCTCCAATGCTTGCTTCACAAGACGGCAGAAAAATGCTATTAAATAACATGAAACAACTAGAACCGCTCACGCAGGATGCAATTATGACGATCATAGAGCGAGATTTTATAAAGTGTCTACCGGAAGAAAGAGATGAGCAAAGTTCCGTTCCAAGTGATCAAGTGAAACCGTCTATAGAACCTCGATTACAAATCGAAAACGATCCGTCCATTGTTACTGATTTGATTAGAAAAAGTCAAACCTCCATAGGAGAGTTAAGACAAAACATACGAGGGAAAACCGGAACTGACTTAATTGATTTCATAATGGAAGATATCAATGAGTTAAAGAAAATCTTATTTGACCCGCAAAGTACCGCGGTATTTATGGCCGCCATAGATGCATCACTTTGGATTAATGAAACAATGAACGAGTGGTTGGGTGAAAAGAATGCAGCAGACATATTATCACAATCTGTACCAAACAATATTACTTCGGAAATGGGTCTGGCATTAATGGATGTGGCAGATGTGATTCGTCCTTATCCTGAAATAATTGATTATTTACAACATGTAAAGGATGATAACTTTTTGGATGAGCTGGTTAAGTTAGATGGTGGACAGGAAACTAGGGACTCAATTTTATCTTATCTTAACAAATTTGGAATGAGATGTGCCGGAGAAATCGACCTTACCAGAACCCGATGGAGTGAAAAACCAACGATACTTATCCCTGTGATTCTTAATAATATCAAAATCTTTGAGCCGAATGCCAGCCACCTCAAATTTGAGTTGGGGAAACAGGAAGCGATGGAAAAAGAAAAAGAGTTATTAGAGAGATTGAATATGCTGTCGGATGGTGAAGAGAAAGTCAAAGAAACGAAACGAATGATTGACCTGATCCGAAATTACATTGGCTATCGTGAATATCCAAAATACGGTATGGTCAGCCGATATTTTGTGTATAAGCAGGCCTTAATGAAAGAAGCCGATCGACTCGTACAGACAAAGGTTATTCATGAAAAAGAAGATATTTATTATATCACCTTTGAAGAACTTCGCGAAGTCATAGCAACTAATAAACTGGATTCTCATATTATCTGCAAGCGAAAAGAAGAGTACAAGTTATATGATAAACTAACGCCTCCACGAGTTATCACCTCTGAAGGTGAAATAGTTGCAGGCGAGTACAAACGAGAAAATCTTCCGTCAGGTGCTATGGCAGGTCTACCCGTATCTTCAGGAGTTGTTGAGGGGAGAGCACGTGTCATCTATAGTATTGAAGACGCTAATTTAGAAGAGGGAGATATATTAGTCACTGCCTTTACTGACCCCAGCTGGACACCATTATTTGTATCCCTAAAAGGTCTGGTCACTGAAATTGGCGGGCTGATGACCCATGGTGCGGTTATCGCACGTGAATATGGATTACCTGCCGTTGTCGGTGTAGAAAACGCGACTAAGCTGATCAAAGATGGTCAGCGAATTCGAGTGCATGGAACGGATGGGTATGTAGAAATCCTGTAATGTGGATTGGGTTGATCTTCTCCTAAAAAAATAATCAGCATCGCTCACCTCTGAACCTCAGCAGCACAGGTAGTCCTTAACAATAAATAATATTGAAATTTCAACTTTATTCAAATGTTTGAATATAATTAGAATGTATTGAATAACAGCGAAGATATAGTAGAGTACCCTATCATGAAAATGATAGGGTACCTTTGTTTTATTCACATTTAATACCATATATAAATTTACGCCGCTTATTCTTAACAGTTCTTATTTAACCAGTACACAATTCTATTAATAAGAATAAATGCTTCTTATGATAAGATGTTACAGCTCTCAAAATGAAATATTTCAATTTCATTATAGCTTGCAAATAGAATCATGATACCATGCAAACGTTAATTTGTGTACAAACCAGAAATAATAATTAAACCCTCTTGACAAAGTAGGATTCTACCTATATTATATTAAGTAGAGTTGAACTTAATTATTTGAGGTGAAAAAATGGATGGTTACAACTATTATATTCGTTCTATTGCTTATGGAATGCGTTATACCAATGACCAAAGTCTAACTACTTACGGCATCACAAATCAACAGGCTCGGCTGCTAGGCGACATCCACGACATGATAGAGAGTGGAAAAGAAATAAGTCGCAAAGCACTCTCAAAAGAGATAGGAATAAGCGGCCCATCGGTAACCAGTTTACTTAACGGGCTAGAAAAAAGTGGTTTTATATTACGGCAGCAAGGTGATGAAGATGGACGTACCATGCAAATAAGAATTACCGCAAAAGCAATGAAACTAATTAACGAAATGGAAAATGTTTTCGTTGAAACTGAGCAAAAGCTATTGCAAGGTTTTACGGACGAACAGAAGAAAGCCTTTTTAGATATGTTGCAGAAAGCCTGTGAAAACATAGGTATAAGCAACGGCGCGTAATAGCGCCTTCTTTTGCTCGAATAGGTAGAATTCTACCAAAATAAAAGGAGATGTTTAATATGAACAACAACACAAATAATGCAATGTATTATCTTGAAAAAGCACCAGTATCCAAAGCAATTCTTCACATGGCAATTCCAATGATATTAGGTATGGTCGTTAACATGATTTACAATATTACAGATGCCTATTTTATAGGCTTGCTAAATAATACCTCATCGTTGGCAGCTATAACGCTTGCTTTACCATTTACTACTATATTAATGGCTCTGGGTGAACTATTTGGTACCGGTGGCAGTACCTACATTTCACGTCTACTTGGTGAAAAGAATATAAACGGGGTAAAAAGAGCATCCGCTGTAAACTTTTATCTGTCATTTTTGACAGGAGTGCTGTTTGCAATTATCTGCCTGCCTTTTTTAAATCCCATTCTGAAAGTATTGGGTGCAACCGGAGAAGCCTTTACTCCTACACTAGGGTATATTCTGCCTTTTGTGGTTGGCGCACCATTCATGGTGGCTAATTTTACGCTTGGGCAAACTGTTCGTGGCGAGGGGGCCGCAAAAGAATCCATGATTGGAATGATGATCAGCGTAGTTGTCAACATCATTCTTGACCCCATTTTCATTTTCCCACTTGGTATGGGCGTGAGGGGGGCTGCAATTGCCACAGTAATAGGAAATGTCTGTGCAGTTATGTACTATGCCTGGTATTTACAGAGGAAAAGTTCTGTGCAAAGTATACGAATAATGGATTTTAGACCGACAGGCGATATCCTGGGTAATATTTTCAAGATTGGGGTATCAGCATTTCTTTTATCTTGCTTTTTAATTATCTCAAGCCTTTTATTCAACAATTATGCCATGATGTATGGTGATTATGTGGTAGCATCATTTGGAGTAGCTAACCGTCTGTGCCAGATTTCGGACTTTATCGGTATGGGGCTGTATATGGGCGTGGTTCCGCTGATCGCTTTTTCCTACGCAGCAGGCAATACGGAACGGCTGGGAAAGGTGCTCAAAACAACCACCATATATCTTATAGGAATTGTTTCGGGAATTGCTGTAATCTTGTTTGTATTTCGTACACAAGTAATAGGCTTGTTTAGCTCTGACCCGAATGTAATTACTGTAGGAAAGGAAATTTTGACTGCACTGCTCGCATCCACTTTATTTGCCGGACTTTCGGGACTATTCACAAGTATGTTTCAAGCATTTGGAAAAGGAATACAATCCAATATAATGTCTGTCACAAGGGGGATTGCCCTGCTTCCTATTATTATCGCCGGGAACGCTCTGTTTGGGCTGGATGGTGTTATCTGGGCGATGACTGCATCAGAGTTTTGTGCGTGTGTGGTAGGTATGTGTCTGTGGCTTTTATGTAAACGCAAGATTATGGATACCCCATTGGAAGAACGCATAGAGTTTAACGAAAAAGATTAGGAGGCTATCATCATGAATTATCAAAAAAACGGACTGGATCTATCCAGGATAGGACTTGGCTGTGGTTATATGTCGAATGCCAATGAAACTGAAAAACTTAAACAAAGATATATGCTTCTGTTCACCTATGAAAAGATATATCGTTGATCAAATAATTATAAAAGGAAAATAAAAATTTATCGAGTAGAGTAAGATGAGATTTCTCTGAGGAATAAGTTTAGGGACCCTTATATTGACTGGAAAAGTTGATATAAGGGTCTCTTTCTGATATACTTTTGATAGAATGATAAGAAATTGTAGGAAGAGACATTACACCTGATAAGAGATGATATCATTTTTAACTTAGGGTTTCACATCTTCAGACAAGAAACAATATAAAGGAGATATTTTAGATGTGGAGAATAGCACCACTGAAATATTCGGGGAAAATATGAGTTCTATTAAATTTACTATAATACCACCTAATAAAGCATTAAGTCGTGATGTCGAGTGTTTCAGGATAGCAGAGCATGGTGGTAAGCAGGGATTAGCAATCAAAGTGTGTCCAAATGGTTTTCCGGGAATTGTATTTCAACATAGCAACGGAAGACCAGCCATCGAAAACATTATTACGAACTCCGGACGAGTCTTGCATATGCCGGATACATTATTTGTTTATGGGCAGGTAACGGAGCTCTCTGTTATGAATTTTAAACAAGAGCCGTATGTTACGGTGCAAGCAATCCTGAAACCGCATGCACTTAAAACCCTATTTGGAATGGATGCATCGAGATTGACCAATAATTCGATGAGTTATTCAGAATTTAATGGTGAAGTCTTTAATGAACGTATGCTTTCAGCGAAAAGTTATCAAGAATATATCTCCCTGTTTGAAAATTTTTTGCAGGAAATGTTAAGGGAACACCAATCTAGGGATATACTGGTCGAAGAGTCGCTGAAATATATTCAGTTAAACATCAGCACCATCACTGTAAAAGAGTTACTTGAAAATGTGTATTTATCAGAACGTCAATTTGAAAAGAGGTTTATTCAAGCGGTAGGTATCTCACCACAATTTTATATTCGAGTGAAACGGTTTAATGAAGCTATGAAGCGGATTGATTCTGGACAATATGAACGCCTTTGTGATGTCGCACATTCTCTTAACTATTTCGATCAATCACATTTAATTCGCGACATTAAGGTTTTTTCTGGAATCACTCCCAAAAGTATATCTCAGAAGGTTAATGAACTTCATCATGACCTTATTGGTACGTCTTATTTGTCCTAGTATGACGGGATTTTACAATTAATTAAATTCAAAAAATTATAAAATCTACTTATGCAAGTAATTAAGTTAAATTAGGAGAAATGAAATGAGAACTCATACAGCATTTAAAACAGAACAAGGGAAAATTGCAATTTTGAAATTCTATGACACGCAAATAGAGAATTGGAATTTAACTCATGAAACAATAAATATTAAGACACGATACGGAGATAGTTTTATTTTAGCATGTGGTGAAAAGAATGCACCACCTCTTATCTTGCTTCATGGTAGCGGTATAAACTCATGTATGTGGTTCGAAGATGCAAAAGTTTATTCTGAAATCTATAGAGTATATGCAGTGGACATACCTGGTGAGGCAGGTAAAAGTAACGAATACCAGATGCCACTTTCGGGTTCCGATTATGCGGATTGGCTGAGCGATATTTTTGATGCATTAGCAATAGAAAAAGCAAGCATTATTGGCATTTCCTTTGGTGCTTGGGTAGCAATCAAGTTTTCCATCAGCAATATTGACAGGGTAAGTAAACTAATATTACTTTCACCATTGGGTATCTATCCGCAAAAGAATTCTTTTCTTCTAACACTATTTACTTGTATGATAGCTGGCAAAAGTGGGAAAAGCAGATTATATCATAAAATAAATTTGAACCCTGCGGTTTCTCAGAACATACTGGAATACCAAAAGCTTATAGGAAAACACTTCAATTCTCGTACTGAATTGATACCATTATTTGCAGACCAGGAGTTAAAGAGATTAAGTATGCCCACTGTAGCGTTTTTTGGGGAAAAAGATATCATTATACATGCAGCAAAGACGGCAAATCGCTTGAGAAGTATACTTCCACAAGCAAGAATTAATATTTTGCCATCAGTTGGACATACCCTTATTAATCTTGCAGATAAAATAATAATTTTTATGGATTAGAAAGCATTATATAATAGTTGAAAGGTAGAAAAAGAGATGAAGATGATAATACCCAATTTGTTTATTGATAAATGCAAAGAAAATCTTGAATATTACAAGAAAATTTTTGGTGGTGAGTTAAACAACATTGTTCCACGGTTTGATGCAGTAGAGAAAGTGATGCATGCAGAATTACATATTAACGAGAATTGTATATTGTATTTTGGTGATAAATTGGAGTTAGTAGAGCCTACTCCTAATATTCATATATTTTTGAAGCTTGACACCGAGGAAGAAATTAGGAAGATATATGACGGCTTGAGAATAGACGGGTATGTTGAAGTTGAACTAGATAAATCTTTCTGGGGAACATTGCATGCTGTAGTAATAGATAAAAATGGGATAATATGGGATTTGGATATGTAATAATTTTTCTGGAATTTCTTTCGTTACCTTTCCAGGAATTATGACTCTAAGTTTTATAAGTTGCTCGACTACGGTGAAAGACATATTTTTGATAAAGTTCGAATTGAATATTTTGCAGTGTCTTTAACTGACTTCCTAGTACCTGGAATTACACTCAGAA
>JAGFXQ010000149.1 GCA_017861355.1 Bacillota bacterium | reverse complement strand
TATCGCGGAGAACAAGACGATCTTTGGCGTGCTGTCCTATCTGGGACGATTACTCGGAATACTGCCCTTTGTATTGGTCGCAGCGCTTTGCATCGAGAAGGGTGTTAATAAATATTTGCTACTGGCATTTGCTGCTCCGCTGATCTTTGCGTTTACGGTCTCATTGACGATTGATGTAACAGTGAATCACAAATATATTATGATGAGCTGCATGCTGCTCAGTATCTTTGCGGCTTCTGTCGTGATGAAGCTATTCGACCGAAGAGAATTTATGACCGGAGTGGTGGGAATTGGATTGATTCTCGTGTTAACAGCCACAGGCCTCTATGATTTTACAACAGTCTTAAAGAAGAATATACCGAGTAATGCAATCGTTCTTGATCTGAATAATGAATTGACGGAATGGATTGATCAGAACAGCCGATCGCAGGATATCTTCCTGACATCCAATTATACGATTAATCAGGTGGTTCTGGGTGGTGCGATGCTTTATGAGGGATGGCCCTATTATCCTTGGTCCGCTGGCTATGATACGGATTATCGAACCGGTCAGGTGAAGCTGATGTACGAGGCAGCGACGCCACAGGAGTTGATTGCTTTGGTGAAGGAGAATAAGATCGACTTCATCATTGTGGATCAGAGTAACCGGAGCAGTCAGGAGTATCTACTGAATGAGGACAACATCAGACGTACTTATGAATGTGTCTATTCGACCGGAGAAGGGGATACTCAGACAGCGATCTATGACACTCAGAAAGTAATTCGCGACGAAAAGGAATAATGGATTTACCAAAAGATATAACAATTTGTCAGCAGAGGAGAAATGGACATGTTTTATAAGTATGTAATTGTCGGTGCAGGCTTAGCCGGACTGACTATGGCAGAGCGTATCGCAAATGAATTGAATGAGAAGGTTCTGATAATTGAAAAACGGAATCATATCGGAGGAAATGTATATGACTCTTATAATGAGGATGGAATTCTCATACACAATTACGGACCTCATATCTTCCACACCAATGATCAGGGAGTATACGATTACCTTTCCAAATTCACGAAATGGAATGACTTCTGGCATCGTGTGTTGTCCTATGTTGATGGCAATCTGGTACCGATGCCGATTACTGTTGAGACCATTAATAAGCTGTATAACCTAAACCTGGATTGCTCTGAGGTAGAGGATTTTCTGAAGAAACAGGCGGTAGAGATTGCTGACATCAAAACCAGCAAGGATGTAGCACTCAGTAAGGTTGGAAAAGACATCTATGAGAAGATATTTGAGAGCTACACCAGAAAGCAGTGGGGGATCGATCCCAGTGAGCTGGATACCTCAGTTATCTCAAGAATCCCGATCCGTCTGAACCGGGATACCAGATATTTTGCAGATCGATATCAAGGTATGCCGGCGCATGGCTATGCGAAGCTTTGCGAAAATATGGTAACCAATAAAAACATTAAAATTATGCTGAATACGGACTATCAGGAGATCATGAAGGATATCACTTATGATACCCTGATCTATACCGGATCAACAGATGAGTATTATCAGTATAAGCATGGAAGATTATCCTATCGGAGCGTGAACTTTATATTCGAGACTTATGATACAGAGAAATTCCAGGAAGCACCGGTGGTAAATTATCCGAATGATTATGATTACACCAGAATCACGGAGTATAAGCAGTTAACCTGGCAGCAGCACAAGAAGACCACGATCGGTAAGGAATTTCCCTGTGCGGAAGGCGAGCCCTATTATCCCTTCCCGACGAAGGACTGCAAGGCACAATTTGCTCTTTACGAAGAAGAAATGAAGAAAGAAGAGAAGGTTATCTTCCTAGGAAGACTGGCAGAGTACCGTTATTACAATATGGATGCCGTAGTTCGAAGAGCCTTGGACACCTTTAACCAAATGATTAATGTTAACAGATGATTAGCCGGTGAGAGGACCTGATTTATCATGAAGAGGTGTCCTTAAAACAGTATCATCACAAGTTGGGATCGATGGAGGAAATGAAGTGGATAAACTATATATTGTAATTCCTGCTTATAATGAGGAAGCAAACATTGGCAGAGTGATTAAGGATTGGTATCCGATTGTAGAGAAGATTGGGAATGGAAGCAGACTTGTAATCATAGACGACGGCAGTAAGGATCATACCTTTTCAATCATGCAGCAGCAGGCGAAAGGGTTAGAAGCCTTTGAACCTATCACCAAACCGAACGGAGGTCATGGTGCAACCGTTCTCTATGGATATCATTATGCAATCAATGCCGGTGCGGACTATGTCTTTCAGACAGATTCTGACGGTCAGACCTTACCGGAGGAATTCTGGCCCTTCTGGGAACAGAGAAACTCCTACGATATGGTAATTGGACACCGAAGAGGCAGGCAGGACGGTTTATCCAGGGTTTTCGTTACGAAGACCCTCAAGCTCGTGTTATGGCTGTGTTTTCATGTAAGTATCACCGATGCCAATACTCCGTTTCGACTGATGAAGGCGACAACCTTACAGAAGCAGTTAAGACAGGTGCCTGAGAATTTTAATCTATCAAATGTTATGATCTCAGTCATCTATGCACGTAAGAAGTTGCCAGTCAAATTTATGCCGGTTACCTTCCGGCCCAGACAAGGCGGCGTCAATTCCATCAATATGAAGAAAATCATCCGGATCGGTAAACAAGCTTTCAAGGATTTTCGTAGAATTAATAAGAGCTTAAGATAGTAGAATGACGGGGAGTGAGAACATGAGGAAGATCATCTATTCGATAATGGCGATAATACTGATCATCATAGGCAAAGTCTTGATGCAGGGAGATTATACAGCGTTTCTGGAGTGGTGGGTGACAATTGCAGGGATAGGTATCATCTTTGTCCCACTGACTAGTGTATTGTTTGCCAGGTTTCATGATAAAGGATATTTATTCTCGAAAGCGATTGGTATCGCAGTCACCGGCTATGTAATGTGGCTGTTATCCTCCCTTCGAATGATGAAGTTTACGACATTATCCTGTATCATAAGTGTGATACTCTGTGCAGTCCTGAATATTGTTATACTTATTTGGCAAGTCCGGAAGTATTCCAAAACAACGGATTGGAAAGGTATTCTGGGTAAAGGCGGAGTGCTGGATTCTATTCTTCTGGAAGAGCTGATGTTCTTTGGCATCTTTCTGATCTTCACCTATATCCGTTGCTTTAAGCCGGAGGCATATGGTACAGAGAAATTCATGGATTATGGTTTTATGACCAGTATGCTTCGCAATGAATATATGCCACCACAGGACTTCTGGTTTTCCGGTACAAAGATTAATTATTATTATGTAGGCCAATACATGGCAACCTATCTGACCAAGCTATCTAGGGTTAAGGTATCGGATGCTTATAACCTGATGCTAATGATGGTCGGAGCCTTTACCGTAGTGCTCCCATATTCTCTGATCTATAATGTGACGAAGCACTTTGTCAGTCATCAGGAGAAAAGAAAAAAGGTTCTACCTGCACTGAGCGGAATATTGGGTGGAGCCGGTGTCTGTATCGCCGGTAATATGCATTATCCAACCTATCAATATTTTGAACCCCTTGTGAGAAAATTCTTCGCAATGGAGAAAAGTGATGTGAAGTATTGGTTCCCGGACGCAACAAGGTTCATTGGATACCATCCCGAGACCACGGATAAGACAATTCATGAATTTCCGGCATACTCCTTTGTGCTTGGAGATCTACATGCCCATGTAATTAACATCCTTTTTGTGCTGACCGTACTTGGTCTGCTGTATTCCTGGCTAATATCCAGAGATGAGATAGGAGAACAGAAGCCTTCTGTATTACGGGAGGTATTTCATCCTGCCCTGATTGCAGTCTCCTTCTTTATCGGATTATTTCATACAACAAATTTCTGGGACTTCCCAATTTATTTTGTGGTAGCCGGGGGAATTATTCTATTTTCGAATCTGATTGTATATAATTTTAAAGGTAAGGCATTCTGGTTGACCGGGCTCCAGGGGATTTTCGTAATAGCTTTTTCCTCCTTGGTCTGTCTGCCGTTTACGCTAAATTTCGATCAAATCTCCACGAATATCTGCCTGACGGTAGCGCGAACTCCGATTAATCAACTCATTATACTGTGGGGGCTGCCTGTATTTGTAGTAATCAGTTTTATTGGAGCACTGATTTCAAATCATCAAAGCAGTCGAAAACAGACGATAGCAGAGCAGGAGAAGAAACCACCGGTGTTAGCGCACTTTATGACAACGATGGAAGCCTCAGATCTATATATCTTGGTGCTTGGTCTCTGTGCCATCGGGTTAATTCTGATACCGGAGATTATTTATGTACAAGATATCTACTCGGGTGACTACAAGCGTGCCAATACGATGTTTAAACTGACGTATCAGGCATTTATCATTTTTGGTCTGTGTTTTGGATATATCTTCTTGAGGCTTCTGTGCTACGGAAGAACATTTCGGCAGAAGAAGTATGCAGGAATCGGACTGGTATTATTCTGTCTGTCACTGGCTTATTGCCAGAATGCCGTAAATGCCTGGTATGGTAATGTTTTTGACCGTACGGGATATAAAGGACTTGATGCGACTGCTTTTATGGAGACAACGATGCCGGATGATGATCTGGCGATTCATTGGCTGAATGAGAATATTACCGGTTCACCGGTGGTGCTGGAAGCAAATGGAGATAGCTATACGGATTATCAGAGGGTCTCGGTTATGACCGGACTACCGACTGTCCTTGGCTGGCATTCACATGAATGGCTCTGGAAGGGTGATACCACACTTCTGGATGCACGGGCAGCGGATATTGAGACAATCTACACCTCAGATGAGGAATCCGTAGTGAAGTCTTTGATAGATAAATATGAGATTTCCTATATCTATGTAGGAAAACTGGAACTAGAGAAATATAACACGATCAATCATGAAGTACTGAAGAAGCTCGGTCAAGTGGTGTTTTCAAGCCCTGCAACAGCGGACAAGGATTACGAAACCTATGTGGTCAGAGTAAATAACTAGCCTGACTTTTCGTTACTCCCAGAAAAGCCAATATACATCAGAGAAGTAGGTGAATGAGTTATAAGGAGTGTCAATATGAAAAAAAAATTACTAAGAGCCTTCCGCCCTCACTATTTTGTTATACTGCTTGTGGTTACTGCAACTATAGTGATGTCGGGGGCACAAAGGATATCTGCAGCTGAACTAAAGAAATCGCCTTATCTGATCAAGGTGAACCGTTATTATAATACGATTACGATATACGAACAGGAGGAAGGGAAAGAACCGGTTCCGGTCAAAGCGATGACCTGTTCCGTCGGTGCATATTCAAGAACCATTACTGGTGCCTTTCCCTTGAAGGAGAAGTATCGTTGGAAAGCATTAATGGGAAATGTATGGGGACAGTATTCTACCAGGATTGTTGGCGGAATTTTATTCCATTCGGTTTATTATTATGAGAACGGTAACCCGGCATCCCTGGCAACAGCAGAATTTAACAAACTAGGCAAAGCGGCGTCCCATGGCTGTATACGATTAACGGTAGCAGATGCAAAATGGATTTATGATAATTGTCCTTCCGGAACCTTAGTCGAGATCTTTGATGATAAGAGTTCACCGGGACCCTTGGGAAAGCCGGAGACAGTCAAAATCGACCGAACCGTTCGCTGGGATCCGACGGACCCGGATGAACGTAATCCATATGTGTTTCGTTTACCAACGATAAGCGGAGTTACGGATCAAACAATTCCCTGGGGAGATAAGACTCTCGATGTACTTAAGGGAATCACTGCAAAGTCCGCATCCGGTAAGAAGCTGACGGCAAACATTAAGGTAGAAGGAGAAATCAATCCTTATGTTGCAGGAGAGTATAAAATCACCTACTCTGTCGAAGATGAACTGGGTCAGGTTAAGATGAAAACAGCAATATTTACAGTGGAAGAGTGTGCATCTTCTCCCAGTATTATCGGCGTCAAAGATAGAATAGTAGCGAGGGAAGATCAAATCAATGAAGAATTTGCATTAACAGATATTACAGCCTATTGCCTTGATGAAAAGCTGGATCCAAAGCTGATTAAGGTTTCAATTGAACAAAAAAGTGCGGAGGAATATTACATAACCTATAAATTATCGATTGGTAAGAATAATAAGGCTACGGAATACGCAACCTTCTATATAGATAATCTTGCACCTTCCTTAACCGGAATCGTTGATAAATATATCACCCCGGGTGTGGTTCTGAGTCAGGAGGATGTTTTGACCGATATTACAGTATCAGATAATTATTCAAAGCTGGACATCAACGATATTCAAGTGACTTTGGAACAGAAAGAAGAAGGTTATTATCTTGTGACTTATACGGTAGCAGATGAGGTTGGAAATACCTGCAGTGTCTGGGTTAAATATTATTATCAATAATTTCTGCATAGCTTAAATAAGAAATGGAAGGGCATAGATGATATTGTGCCCTTCCGTTTCTTATTTAAGCTTCTGTGAAATCAACTTGTTTATAATAGTTTAATAAAATACAGATTTTTATGATTTCCAAATCCTGCTTGCCTATGCTATAATAAAAGCACGTATAAGAAAGGAGAAAGAAATATGAACAAGTATACAGAAATAACCCCTAAGATTATGGAACTTGCTGACCTGTGTAAAACCAACACAGTAATTGACCCCGAATTGTACGCAAAATATGATGTGAAACGAGGTTTACGTGATATCAGTGGTAAAGGTGTATTGACAGGTTTAACCGAAATCTGTGAGATCATCTCTTACACACTCGTAGATAATGATTATATACCTTGCGAAGGTAAGCTGTATTATCGTGGCGTAGACGTAGAGCAGATTATTCAAGGCTTTATGAATGAAAATCGATTCGGTTTTGAAGAAGTAATCTATTTGTTATTGTTTGGAAACCTTCCGACGAAGGAGATACTTCAAGAATTTATCAAATTATTAGAAAACTACAGAGAATTACCTCCCAGCTTTGTTCGGGACATCATTATGAAAGCACCGAGTAAGGATATGATGAATACACTCGCACGTAGTGTATTGACGCTATATTCTTATGATGAGAAAGCAGAAGATATTTCAATTGAAAATGTATTACGTCAAAGTCTGATGCTGATCGCGGTATTTCCCTTGCTCTCGGTATATGGATATATGGCATACAATCATTATCATTTTGGTAAGAGTTTAGTGATCCATCCGCCCAAAGAGGGACTCTCTACTGCGGAAAATATATTGTATATGCTACGACCGGACATGAGTTATACTGAACTGGAGGCAAAAATACTGGATATTGCATTGGTATTACATGCAGAACATGGTGGTGGTAATAACTCTACCTTTACAACACATGTGGTTACCTCTTCGGGAACCGATACTTATTCCTCTGTGGCGGCTTCCCTTGGTTCCTTAAAAGGACCAAAGCATGGCGGTGCCAATATCAAAGTAATGCAGATGTTTGATGATATGAAGGAGAATATCAAGGACTGGACGGACGAAGAGGAAATAAGTGAGTATCTGCGCAATCTATTGAATAAGAATGCTTTCGATAAATCAGGACTTATCTATGGTATGGGACACGCAGTATATTCCATCTCCGATCCGAGAGCAAATGTTCTGAAGCAGTATGTAAGAAGTCTTTCCGAAGAAAAGGGATTAATGAAGGAATTCGGTTTGTATGAGATGGTAGAACGTCTGGCTCCTGAGATTATTGCAAGTGAGAGAAAGATGTATAAAGGTGTAAGTGCAAACGTCGATTTCTATAGTGGGTTTGTATATCATATGCTGGATCTTCCAAAGGAATTGTATACTCCTATCTTTGCGATTGCAAGAATAGCCGGTTGGAGTGCTCATCGACTCGAGGAGTTAAATAATGCCGGTAAGATTATACGACCTGCTTATAAGAG
>JAGFXQ010000148.1 GCA_017861355.1 Bacillota bacterium | reverse complement strand
ATACAGAATCTCAAGCCCTCGCCTTTCTGTCTTCTGGATGAGATTGAGGCAGCACTTGATGACTCGAATGTAGGCCGCTTTGCAAAGTATCTTCACAAACTGACCAAAGATACCCAGTTTATTATCATTACCCATCGTAGAGGCACTATGGCTGCTGCTGATATTCTCTATGGAATCACCATGCAGGAGAAGGGTGTATCAACCTTGGTATCCGTAAACCTTATTGAAGGTCAGTTAGACAAATAAATGGGACGGACAGCTTAAAAAAACAAGTCTGTCCGTATCCTTTCGAATCTCACGTCTTCATCAGACGGGTGATTCTTATATTCATGACAATAGAAAGTACGCGAAGCGTGCTTTCTATTGTATACGCGTAAGCAAAGTGAGCAATGCGAGCACGCACGTAAATAATGACTTTAAGCAGGCATTAGAGAAACTTGCGTAGCATGTTTCTTACGTTTCGGCTCAATTTTTCAATAAAAATATTAAGAATAGACTTGCTTGTCAGTCGTTGAAATGATATCATGAATTTTAATAAAATTTGAATGTTATATTTATGCATGAAGATTCCATAACAGTTATAAACTGCAAAATCTTCTTCAATAAATGCGAATTCATTTCGGGCATTGTATAAAATATGAGACAAAGCATAAATATTAATAAATAGAAGAAACATATTTCATCAGAATTTTGGAGGTTTTATGGGAGAGAATAAAGCAGGTTTTTTCAGTAAATTAGTACAAGGCTTATCAAAAACACGAAATAATATAGCTCACGGAATCGATGCTATCTTCAGTGGCTTTTCTAGCATAGACGACGATTTCTATGAAGAACTGGAGGAGATTCTTATCATGGCTGATCTTGGAATCAATACGACCACAGCCATCATCGAGAACCTGCGTCAGAAGGTAAAGGAGAACAAGATCAAGGATCCATCCGAATGCCGTCAGCTTTTAATCAATAGTATGAAGGAACAGATGCAGCTTGCGGATACCGCATATGAATTTGAAAATAAAAAATCGGTCATTCTTTTAATTGGAGTAAACGGTGTCGGCAAGACCACCTCCGTAGGTAAGCTGGCTGGTCAAATGAAGGATATGGGTAAAAAGGTAATGGTAGCTGCAGCAGATACCTTCCGTGCTGCTGCAATCGAGCAATTAACAGAATGGGCTCACAGAGCAAATGTAGAAATTATCGCACAGAAGGAAGGCTCCGATCCGGCAGCTGTTATCTTCGATGCAGTGACCGCAGCAAAGGCAAGAAATGTTGATATTCTGATCTGTGATACAGCAGGCCGTCTTCATAACAAGAAGAATCTGATGGAAGAGTTAAAGAAGATTGACCGTGTTATCGAACGCGAATATCCCGATGCTTATCGTGAAACTCTGGTTGTACTCGATGGTACCACCGGACAGAATGCATTAGCACAGGCTAAGGAATTCAATGAAGTGGCGGATATCACAGGTATCGTGCTTACCAAACTCGACGGTACCGCAAAAGGCGGAATTGCAATTGCGATTCAGTCCGAGCTTGGAATACCGGTAAAATATATCGGTATTGGCGAAAAGATTGATGATCTTCAGAAATTTAATGCAGAAGACTTTATCAATGCCTTATTCCAAAAGAACGAGTAGTATCCTGTGCCTGTAGCTTAGTTTAAGTGGTGTAAGTGAAGGCATGGATATTGTTATATACAAGTGAAACGATTAATCGTTTTACTTGTCATAAGTAACGATACGAAGAGAGTTTTGTAATCTTACAAACTCCCATCATATAAATTTTAACGTGTGACCGCACGTAGATGGAGGGTTATAATCATGATGACATTAGATAAGTTTGAAGAAGCTACAGAAGCAGTCAAAAAAGTAATTCTGCGCACCGAATTGGTATACAGCGGTTATTTTTCCGAAAGTACCGGGAATAAAGTATATCTGAAGCCGGAGAACATGCAGTTTACCGGTGCTTATAAGGTTCGTGGTGCCTATTATAAGATCAGTACCTTAACGCAGGAAGAAAGAGACCGTGGTCTGATTACTGCCTCTGCCGGCAATCATGCTCAGGGAGTTGCATATGCAGCAAAGCTTTATAATGCAAAAGCGATCATTGTTATGCCTTCTACTACACCTTTAATTAAAGTGAATCGTACCAAGAGTTACGGTGCGGAGGTTATTCTCTATGGAAATGTCTATGATGAGGCTTGTCAGTATGCACTATCATTGTCGGAAGAGAAGGGTTATACCTTTATTCACCCCTTTAATGATGAAGTGGTTGCAACCGGCCAGGGTACCATTGCAATGGAAATCTTCAAGGATCTTCCAACGGTAGATATTATTCTCGCTCCGGTTGGCGGAGGTGGTTTGCTCGCAGGTGTTGCTACACTGGCCAAGATGCTGAATCCGAATGTTAAGATCATCGGTGTTGAACCGGCAGGCGCTGCCTGTATGAAGGAATCGCTGAAAGCGGGACATGTTGTAACGCTGCCACATGTGGACACAATTGCCGACGGTACCGCCGTAAAGACTCCGGGAGACATCATCTTCCCCTATATTCAGGAATATGTTGATGATATTATCACAGTAGAGGACCAGGAGCTGATTGTTAATTTCCTGGATGTCATTGAGAATCATAAGATGGTAGTAGAGAACTCCGGTTTACTTACTATCGCAGCACTCAAGCATCTGAATTGCAAGGATAAGAAGGTTGTTTCCATCCTAAGTGGCGGTAACATGGATATTATCACGGTAGCCTCCATCGTTCAGCATGGATTAATTCAGAGAGGCCGCGTATTTACTGTATCTGTACTTCTTCCGGATCGTCCGGGCGAGTTGGTAAATGTCGCTTCTATCATTGCGAAAGCACAGGGTAATGTTATCCGTCTTGACCACAACCAGTTCGTAAGCATCAACCGTAATGCAGCGGTGGAATTAACAATTACGATGGAAACCTTTGGTCAGGAGCACAAACAGGAGATCGTTCAGGCATTAATTGATCATGGCTATAATCCGAAGATCTGCCAACCGAACAAATTATATTAGATCGTCGTTATTTTACATAGAAAATGCAAAAAAATTCGTAAAATTTACCGATACGGCAATTGTTTACAAATATTCCTTGGATTGTTATAATATGAGTAACAATTCAGGCCAGTGGAAATATTTATAAAACAGGCTGAGAAAGTTTACTTTCCCAAGACTGTTTTTATATATTTCGATTTACGCGAAAGCAAAGTGAGCATAGCAAGCTTGCTTGCATAATGCGAACGCGCACGCGAACCGGAGAACGTGCTTCTCCGGTTGGATTAATCCAATACAGTGAGAAAATCCGTCGGATTTACGAGCCTGGTCTGAATAGTCACTCAATTGAGTATCTTAATATTCTGTTATTCTAATTCATGACAATAGAAAGTTCGCGAAGCGTGCTTCCTATCGTAAGAATCATACCTGAGATACTATATTGTATCGTATTATGATCAGGTAAAGATCAGGAAACTGTAACCTCTTATATTTATCCAAACTTAGGTGAAAGCGTATTCTTCAATCCTGTATTTTGAATCTTCCGATTGATTTTCAAAATTTTATAAGATTGAGACATGCTTTGACCATCCGGAATGTTATACTTAAGGCACAGAAGGAATGGATCGTATGAATTTAGTCATAATCGGGTGTTGTCCAAACGAATTAGTCATCTGATATGATATTAATTCAATTATTGTATTGACATTACTTTTGAAATAAGTTAAGATGAATACAAGAACATTAGTTCGTATTTTGAAGGAGAAGCCTTCATTCAAAGGGAGATTAGATATGGCAAAGGATGATAAAGTAAGAGCATTGGAATCTGCCCTTGCGCAGATTGAGAAGCAATATGGTAAAGGCTCTATCATGAAACTTGGTGATACGAATGCAAGCATGAATATTGAGACGGTTCCTACTGGTTCCATCAGTTTAGATATTGCATTGGGCTTAGGTGGCGTTCCGAAGGGAAGAATCATAGAGATCTATGGACCTGAGTCCAGTGGTAAGACAACCGTTGCGCTTCATATGGTTGCCGAAGTACAGAAGAGAGGCGGCATTGCCGGCTTTATTGATGCTGAGCATGCTCTTGATCCTGTATATGCTAAGAATATTGGTGTAGATATTGATAATTTATATATTTCACAGCCGGATAACGGGGAACAGGCATTAGAGATTACCGAGACGATGGTACGCTCCGGTGCAGTTGATATCATCATCATTGACTCTGTTGCAGCACTGGTTCCCAAGGCCGAAATCGAAGGTGAGATGGGTGACTCTCATGTAGGTCTTCAGGCAAGATTAATGTCACAGGCACTCAGAAAGCTTACCGCAGTTATCAGTAAGTCCAATTGTATCGTAGTTTTCATCAATCAGCTTCGTGAAAAGGTTGGCGTCATGTTCGGTAGTCCTGAGACCACAACCGGTGGACGTGCCCTTAAGTTTTACTCCTCCATTCGTCTGGATGTCAGAAGAATTGAATCCTTAAAGCAAGGTGGAGAGGTTGTTGGTAACAGAACTCGAATCAAGGTAGTGAAGAATAAGATTGCACCTCCTTTCAAGGAAGCTGAATTCGATATCATGTTCGGTAAGGGAATCTCTAAAGAAGGCGATGTTCTTGATCTGGCGGCGGAAGCATCAATCATCATTAAGAGCGGTGCATGGTTCGCTTACAATGATGCTAAGATCGGACAGGGACGTGAGAATGCAAAGCAGTACTTATTAGACAATCCCGCGATTTGCGAAGAGGTTGAGATAAAGGTTAGAGAAAAATATATGCTACATTCTGCTAAGAATTATAATGAAGGAATTGAATAGAATATTTCTTTCATTCTTTTTACAAAAGGAATAATAGAGAGGCTGTTCTCGAAAGATAGAAGATATGGTTACTTGAATTTAGGAAGCCGATCTGATATTGAATCGAGAACAGCTTTTATTATGTTTCGCAATTCGAGTGTCAAAAGTCAGGTAAGAGATATTGACTGAATATATGCACATATGTATTCATCTGGACTTGCCTTTCCCTCATGCGGAATAAGGGATCCGCAATCGGCCGGTCTGCGCCATCTGAACACATATGCGCATATATTCAGACTTCAGTATTGTATAACTTTTGACATTCAGGTATTGTATATTTGTGGATTGTTATATAAAAGCTCTCAGAAAACGTATAGAATAAAACCGTACGAAAGGTTGGAAAGTGATAATGATAATAACGAAAATTGAAGAAAAGGAGAAATTCAAATTCCGCGTATCTATTGACGGAGAATTTGCTTTTCTTCTCTATAATAAAGATCTAGAGAATTACCGGCTTACGGATCAGATGTCATTATCCCAGGAGCTTTATGATACGATTATTGAGAAAGTCGTTTATCCACGAGCTACGGAAAAAGCACTATCAATACTGAAATATATGGATCGTTGCGAACATGAATTACGAATGAAGCTATCGAAGGCGGAGTACACAGAAGAAGTGATAGACCATGTCATACAATATGTGAAGCATTATGGATATTTAGATGATGAGAGGTACGCAACCGCCTATATAAAGTCCAGAATGAATCGTAAGAGTAAACTGATGATCAGCTCAGAGCTTCAACAAAAAGGCGTCGCAAAGTCCTTAATACAACAGGTATTTGAGGTGGAATATAGAGAGGTAGAGGATGAAGACGGAGAAGATGCTGAGAGTATTGCGATTAGGAAGGCAATTTCCAAAAAAACCAAGAATTCTGAGTCCTTATCCGCAGAAGAAAAGCAGAAGATAATAGCCTCACTTTATCGAAAAGGCTTTGATCTTAGTAAAATAAAACAAAACTTATAAGCTGATTCTGTATAATATGGCAGTATGCACCAGATTTATGAATTTATCCTTGCCTTTTCAAATCAAATATAATACAATTAAAATCGGCAGAGAATTGATTAATAATTAACAATAGAAAAAATGGAGGGCTGAAAATGAGCAGTACAGCACAACTGTCAGCAAGAGAAAGAATTACTTCTTTGCTTGACGACAATAGTTTTGTTGAAGTCGGCGCTTTCGTTACAAAAAGAAGTACAGACTTTAATTTACAGCAGAAGGATGCACCTGCTGACGGCGTTATCACCGGATATGGTGTTATTAATGGAAATCTTGTTTATGTATATAGTCAAGATGCAACATCCATGGGTGGCTCTGTCGGTGAAATGCATGCAAGAAAGATAGTAAATATTTACGATTTAGCACTTAAAGTAGGAGCTCCCGTAATCGGTTTGATTGATTCTACCGGTATGAGATTGCAGGAAGCAACCGATGCGCTGAACGGCTTTGGTGAGATTTATCTGAAGCAGACGATGGCTTCCGGAATCATCCCTCAGATCGCCGCTATTTTTGGTAACGCCGGCGGTGGCTTAGCTGTGATGGCTTCTTTAAGTGATTTTTCATTTATGGAGAGCAAAAACGCAAAGTTGTTTGTGAATGCTCCTAATGCCTTGGCAGCAAACTACAAAGAAAAATGTGATACTGCTGCAGCTGCTTATCAAGCAAAAAATGGTCTGATTGATTTTGTTGGTTCTGAAGAAGATGTGTTAACTCAAATCCGTGAATTAGTAGCTATTCTGCCTACGAATAACGAGGATGATGCTTCTTACGATGAATGCGATGACGATCTTAATCGTCAGTTAAATCAGATCAAAGGCGAGTTATCCGATACCTCCAAAGCTCTGAAGGATATTTCCGATGATCGTTATTTCTTTGAAGTAAAACCGGAATATGCAAAAGAAATGGTAACCGGCTTCATCCGTTTGAATGGTATGACCATAGGTGCGGTTGCAAACAGAACCGAGCTTACCGACGATGCCGGCAAAGCGACTACAAAGTTTGATGGTGGATTGACCACAGCGGGCTGTGAGAAAGCAAGCAGTTTTGTAAGTTTCTGTGACGCCTTTAATATTCCGTTATTAACTCTTACTAATGTGAATGGTTATAAGGCAACCGTAGAAGAAGAGAAAACAATTGCAAAAGCATCTGCTAAGTTAACCTATGCCTTTGCAAATGCAACTGTTCCTAAGGTAACGGTAATAATCGGGAAAGCCTTTGGTTCAGCATATATCAGTATGAACTCCAAGCACATCGGGGCTGACATGGTATTTGCAATACCGGATGCACAAATCGGTATGATGGAGTCACAGCTGGCAGCACAGATCATCTATGATGGTGAAAGTGCTGAGATCGTCAAAGAAAAAGCTTCGGAATATGAAAAGCTTCAATCTAGTGCGGAGGCAGCTGCAAAACGTGGTTATGTCGACAGTATTATTGAGGCAGAAGCGATTCGCCAGCACGCAATCTATTCCTTTGAAATGCTCTTTACCAAAAGAGAGAATCGCCCTGCTAAAAAGCATGGTACCAAATAGAATGAGGTGAGATTATGGGTACTGTTTTGTACAAAGTAATCAGCCAGACAATGGTTCTCTCAAATGGTTCTATGAGTGACTATATCAATTTAAATACATTGTTTGGTGCAGTAGTTGTTTTAGCAGCGATTATTCTGATAATGCTAATAACATATTTTGTAAGTATTAAACCTAACCTGATGGGTGCTCCTTCTCAGACAACAGTTAAAAGCAGCAGTGTCGATAACGCCATCGCTCAGATTGTTGGCAATGAGGAAGAGGAATTGATATCCGATTGTGAGTTAGTAGCCGTTATTACAGCTGCAATCTATGCTTCCATGGGCGATGCTGTACCGGCAGGAGGATTAGTTGTCCGTTCCATTCGTAAATCGAACGCGAGCAAGTGGAAGAACGCATAAGCGATAGTGCAATGTAGATAACATGACACCTTATGTGTCAATGAACAAGGAGGATTTCATTATGAAATATTATACAATAACCGTAAACGGTAATACCTATGATGTAACTGTTGAAGAGGGTGCCAGAG
>JAGFXQ010000415.1 GCA_017861355.1 Bacillota bacterium | reverse complement strand
GGATATAAGCTTCCATGGAAATAATGCAGTAAATGTAGATTTTTGGATTTATAAATTGTAATACAAGGCCAGAAAGAAAACCGTTCTTTGAATTATTTTCTGCTATTTCTGATGTGCTTATGAAAGTTTTCCATGCCAAATATATCATATAGGCAGCGCCAATCAACAGCATCGGTAATTCAACTTTTGGAATAATCGAGGACAGCAGACTAACGAACAAAGTGCATAAAAGCATTACAATTGAAAATCCACCCCAGATTCCAAGATTAAAAGGGATTGATTTCTTGAATCCGAGCCGACCCGCATTTGACATAGACATAATGTTGTTTGGCCCAGGTGTCACCGCTGTTATGACTGCATAAGTGAGAAAATTTAACCAACTGAACATGATAGTTGCCTCCTTTAAGATGAGATGATATAATAGACTAAAAATACAGTATATTAATTTCTATCATATTGTACTATAAGCACAATATGATGTCAACGTTATGAGGAGAGAATTATTGTGAACATAAATATTGCTGTTTCTCAAAATATTAAACAGATTCGAGAGCAAAAAAAATTAACACTGGATGCAGCGGCAAGCGTAACAGGAGTGTCGCGCAGTATGCTAGCGCAGATAGAAAAAGGAGACGCTAATCCAACCATTTCTGTTCTCTGGAAAATTGCTAATGGCTATAAAGTTTCCTTCACATCCTTGATAGAACAATCGACCGATCCAGCAACAATCATTCGCTTTGATGAAGTTCAACCGATTATTGAAGATGCTGGCAGATACATTAACTATCCTGCATTTGTTTTCGATGACCGACGCTTGTTTGAAACTTATCGGATTGCGATTGCTCCAGGTGGCAGCCTTCAGGCAGAACCGCATCTAGCAGGAACTGAAGAATATATTACGATGTTCGCAGGAAGTGTTATTATTGAAGCCGCTGATAAGGAGTTTTGTCTGGATGAAGGGGACTCTATCCGGTTTATGGCTGATGTACCGCATTCATACAGAAATGTAGGAGAGAAAGAGTGCCTAATCAGTATGTTGTTGTACTACATGAAACGAGTATAACTTTCATATGCAAATCCCAATTTGTAGAGTTAATTACTTCGATATCTTTATCAATTGAGAAGTAACCAACTACCCATTATGTTTAATAGATAATGGATAGTTAATGAAACACGCAGACCGAAAGGAGTATTCATATGAAATTTATACAGAAATTATGTTTTTCTGGAGAGACTGAGGAAGCACTGGAAGTATACAAGCAAGCCTTTGGCTGCACAGTAAGGAATTTATTACATTATTCCGATGCTGTAAAAAACGGTTGGGAAACGGTAGATTTGGCGAAGGAATCACTAGTTTATCATTCTGAGATTATGTTTGGTGAACAAGAGGTTAGGATGGATGATCTATCCGATGTAACAGAGGTGGAACTTACAAAAGAAGTAATTCATATCATCGGGTTTGATACTGCAGATGAAGTTGAAAAGGCTTTTTCTGTACTTTGCGAGGGGGGAGAAGTAATAAAGCCACTCGAAAGACCACCTTACATGGTAATAATCGGTACTGTAAAGGATCGCTTTGGAGTTAAATGGATGCTGATGTGTGACTTTTAACATTACATAGCAGATTATTTAAGTTTTCATAAATTACGTGGAGGAGTTAGAGATGTCGTCATCAAATATTTTTTTCGCTATTATATGTTGGCTGTGTTCATTTGTTTTTGGGGCAATAGCAATATGGGCATTCAAAAGTAAGGAACCAATGCACTTTTGGTCAGGTAGTACGGTAAGTCCTGAAGAAATAACTGACATTCCTTCGTATAACCGCGCGAATGGTTGGATGTGGACTATTTATACGATTGGTATGATTATGTCGGGCATATTGTCACTTTTCAATATCATTATTGGTGCAATTTTATTAGTTGTAATATGTATCCCCGGTACGATTGTTTTAATCATTGCCTACAATCGGATTTATAAGAAATACAAAAACACATCAGCTAGATGTAAAATTGATAGTTCTACAACAAAGACGCCTAAGGCCGTGGTTATTGCGATCATTGCCTTTGTGGGTATGGTCTTTGTTTTAATAGGTATCATGTCTTATTATGGATCAAAGGATCCAATTGTAAATATTCGCGACAACGATATACAAATTAAAGCGATGTATGGCCTAAATATTGACCTTTCTGAAATTGCCGAAATCTCTCTTATAGAGAAGAGCATGGACGATATTGGTATCGGTACAAGGACTAACGGTTACGGCGGTTTTGGGGAGGCGTTGAAAGGAAATTTCAAATCAGATATTTACGGTGAAACATTGCTCTTTGTTCAGGCACATTCATCCCCAACAATAAAGATTGATCGTATAAACAAGAAAGATATATATGTTAGTTTTAGCAACAGTGAGATAACAAAGCAACTATATAGTAAACTGATATCAACCTTACCATCAAAATAAGTATTTACCTATTATTAATGCTTCATATTATATTTATTAAGTAAATGAATATTGAAAAGATAATAGGCCTCGCTTTTGTTTACGATTGTGAACTGAATATTATTTATATAATGTGAAGAAGGTGGAAACAATATGAAAGTCATAATTTTTCAGGGTAGTCCGAGAAAAAACGGAGATACAGCAACGCTTATAAAGCCATTTTTATCAGAATTAGTTGATAAGGGATTAGAGGTTAAAACAATTTCGCTGTATGATAAAAAGATTTCGCCATGTATCGAGTGCTATCAATGTCAAAATAGATTGGGTGAATATGGCTGTTCTATCCATGATGATATGTACGAAATATCAGATGAGATTTTAATGGCTGATTGT
>JAGFXQ010000022.1 GCA_017861355.1 Bacillota bacterium | reverse complement strand
CAACCGGTTCCAAACTCTATCACCGAATATCGCAGCGTGATGTTAACCGGTTCCAATGCCTCCGGAAAGTCGACTTTTATTAAGACCTTAGCAATCAATGCGATCTTATCCCAGACGATCTTTACTTCAACCACAAGAAGTTATCAGAGTAGCTATTTCATGATCTATTCCTCGATGGCACTCAGAGACAATATTTTCAGCAGTGAAAGCTATTATATCGTTGAGATCAAATCTCTGAAGCGCATCCTGGATCATGTAAATAATGAGATCCCAATGCTTTGCTTTATCGATGAGGTATTAAGAGGGACTAATACACTGGAACGAATTGCAGCGTCGAGCAGAATACTGAATTCTCTCGCCGGGCAAAATGCGCTTGTATTCGCCGCAACACACGATATCGAGTTAACGCATATTCTGGAACGTAGTTATTCCAATTATCATTTTCAGGAACGAATTGAAGACAAGCAGGTATTATTCGATTACCGGCTTCATGAAGGAAAAGCGATATCCAAGAACGCAATTAAGCTTCTGGATATGCTGGGCTATCCCGGTGAGATCATCGAATCGGCAGAGCAGGCAGCCAAAGAATTCTTGACTGACGGAGAATGGAGTAATCTATAAAATTATTGTTGTAGAAATGAGGATAATTATGAATGTTACTATATATACCGATGGTTCAGCACGAGGTAATCCGGATGGTCCGGGAGGCTACGGAGCAGTCGTGGTCTATGTGGATGCGAAGGGAAATACACACGAAAGAGAATATTCTGCGGGATACAAGAAAACAACGAACAACCGAATGGAGCTTATGGCGGCAATTGCTGGCTTAGAGGCCTTAACAAAGCCATGCTCTGTTAGAATTTACTCTGATTCTCAATATCTTGTAAAGGCATTTAATGAGCATTGGCTGGAGGGATGGATCAAGAAGGGTTGGACCAGAGGCAAGAATGAGCCGGTGAAGAATATCGACCTATGGAAGCGTCTTCTCAAAGCCATGGAGACGCATCAGGTAGAATACGAATGGGTCAGAGGCCACAATGGCCATCCAATGAATGAGCGCTGCGATGTACTGGCGACAACAGCCGCCGACGGTGATGTACTGGCAGATGACATTCAAACTGAATAAATTACAGTTCAGTCCACGCCAATTTAATATCAGAATGAGCTCAATAAATGATTTTGGAAACATTTATTGAATTTATATCATATTGCAATCGAATTTCATTATGTTATAATTGTTATTATTTTTACCGAAGAATAATTAACATACGAAAGGATTTGTTACCATGACGCAATTAACTCCTCTGATGCAGCAATATTTGCAGATCAAGGAACAATATAAAGACTGTATCTTATTTTACCGGTTAGGCGATTTTTACGAAATGTTTTTTGAAGATGCCCATATCTGCTCCAAGGAGCTGGAGATTGCTCTGACCGGTAAGAATATCGGTCAGGAGGATCGCGCTCCAATGTGTGGGGTGCCATATCATGCAGTCGAAAATTATCTGAGTAAGTTAGTAAGCCGTGGTTACCGTGTCGCGATCTGTGAACAGGTTGAAGATCCGAAGCTTGCCAAAGGTATCGTAAAAAGAGAAGTCGTCCGCATTGTTACTCCAGGTACTAATCTGAATACTCAGGTGCTGGATGAATCGAAGAATAATTATCTAATGGCCGTCGTACATACCACCAATGCATACGGAATCTCCATCGTTGATGTCACTACCGGAGATTATTATGTGACCGAAGTCGATACCGAACGCAAGCTAATGGATGAGATCTTTAAGTGGTCTCCCTCCGAGATTATATGTAATGATACTTTCTTTGTGTCGGGTATTAATATCGATGCGATTAAGAATTCGAATAATATTACTTTATCCCCATTAGAGCCATGGTATTTTGACGATGAGCTCTGTGTTCGTGCGCTTAAGGATCATTTTAACGTAGCTACTCTGGATGGACTCGGTCTAAAAGATTATACCATCGGAGTGATTGCTGCGGGCTGTATTATGCAATTCTTACAGGAGACGCAGAAGAGTTCTCTTGCTCATATTATCAAGCTTTCTCCTTATACCTATGAGAAGTTTATGCTACTGGATAGCTCCACCGTTCGTAATCTCGAATTGACTGAGACGATACGGGAGAAAGCCAAGAAGGGCTCCTTATTATGGGTTCTGGATAAGACGAAGACTGCCATGGGTGCTCGGTTACTTCGCAGCTTTATGGAACAGCCGCTGATCGATTATGATATGATCAATCAACGACTGGAAGCCGTAAGTCAGATGAAGGATAACATGATCACCCGTGAGGAGATCAGAGAATATCTGAATCCGATCTATGATCTGGAACGATTGATGAGTAAGATTAGTTATAAAAGTGCCAACCCTCGGGATCTGATCGCTTTTAGCTCCTCCTTGTCGATGCTTCCGCATATTAAGTTCTTAATGCAGAGCTTTGATAGTGAATTACTTAAGGATATCTTCGAGGAACTGGATCCATTGCAGGATATCTTCGAACTGATCAACACTTCGATAGCTGAAGAACCGCCTTTGAATGTAAAAGAGGGCGGCATCATTCGAGAGGGATATAATGAGGAAGTGGATCGTCTTCGCAGGGCCAAGACAGAGGGCAAGGATTGGCTTATGGACCTGGAGACAAAGGAGCGCGAAGCCACCGGAATTAAGAATCTTCGCATCCGGTATAACCGTGTCTTTGGCTATTATCTTGAGGTAACCAATTCTTATCAGAATCTGGTGCCTTCCACCTGGATCAGAAAACAGACTTTAGCAAATGCAGAACGTTATACCACCTCAGAGTTAAAGGATCTGGAGGATATCATTCTAGGTGCAGAAGATAAGCTATTTTCCCTGGAATATGACCTGTTTAGCGAAATACGGGAGCAGATCGGTCTAGAGGTAAAGCGTATTCAGCAGACAGCGAAAGCCATCGCCAAGGTAGATGTGTTCGCTTCTCTGGCTTTGGTTGCGGAACAGAATAATTATACCAAACCGGTGATGAATACCGGAGGCTCCATTCATATAAAGAACGGAAGGCATCCCGTCGTGGAGCGCATGATCTCACATGATATGTTCGTTGCCAATGATACCTTATTGGATAATAAGCAGAATCGCGTCTCGATCATCACCGGTCCGAATATGGCCGGTAAGTCTACCTATATGCGACAGACCGCCTTAATTGTACTGATGGCACAGCTGGGCAGCTTTGTTCCTGCAGATTCTGCCTCTATCAGTATCGTGGACCGTATTTTTACCCGCGTGGGTGCTTCAGATGATCTGGCCAGCGGTCAGAGTACCTTTATGGTTGAGATGACAGAAGTAGCAAATATCTTACGAAATGCAACGAAGAACAGTTTATTAATTCTCGACGAGATTGGCCGTGGTACCAGTACTTTTGACGGACTTAGTATCGCCTGGGCGGTAGTCGAGCATATCAGTAATCATCAGATTCTCGGTGCAAAGACTCTGTTTGCAACCCACTATCATGAGCTGACCGAATTGGAAGGCCGCTTAGAGGGTGTGAATAATTATTGTATCGCAGTTAAAGAACAGGGTGAGGATATCGTATTCCTTCGTAAAATAGTCAAAGGCGGCGCAGATAAGAGCTATGGTATTCAAGTGGCTAAACTTGCGGGAGTACCCACCAGCGTCTTAAAACGTGCCTCTGAGATCGTTATGGAGTTAACCGGGAATGACCTGGCGCTGAAAGCAAAGAATCTCTCAGCACCGGAAGTCGTATCCGGGGATGACGATTTTATTCAGGAGGAATTCTCCTTTGAGAATTATGAAGCTTCCCAGTTAAATGCGGAAGCCTCCAAGAGAGGGAAGAAATCAAAGTTATTCAGTGATCAACTTTCGATGTTTACAACCTCTGAGAATGAGGATATCATCACCGAGCTTCGTGATCTGAATATAGCAAGATTGACACCGATTGACGCAATCAATAAGCTTTATCATCTTCAGAAGAAGATTAAGGATAGAATATAGGAGGTGCCCATGTCGTTCATCCATGTACTTGATGAGGCAACCATTAATCAAATAGCAGCCGGTGAGGTAGTAGAACGCCCCAGTGCGGTAGTGAAGGAGCTCATAGAAAATGCGATGGATGCCGGAGCGACTGCCATTACTGCGGAAATCAAAGATGGCGGTCTCTCTCTGATCCGTATAACCGATAACGGTGGTGGAATTGCCAGGGAGGATATTCCCTTGGCATTTCTTCGTCATGCCACCAGTAAGATTCGCAAGGCGGAGGATCTACTCAGTGTGACCAGTTTAGGCTTCCGAGGGGAAGCTTTATCCAGTATTGCTTCGGTAGCTCAGGTTGAGTTAATTACCAAGACTCCGAATGCCTTAAACGGCTTTCGCTACCTGATGGAAGGCGGAGACGAGAAGGCTATAGAAGAGATCGGCTGTCCAAGCGGAACAACCATTATCGTACGAAACCTTTTCTTCAATACTCCGGCGAGACGCAAGTTCTTAAAGTCAGCAACGACAGAAGCCGGATATATCAGTGATCTGATGGAACGATTGATGGTATCCCACCCGAATGTTTCCTTCAAATTCATTATGAATAGTCAGGTTAAGCTTCAATCCTCCGGCAATAATAGCAGTAAAGATATCCTTTATCAGGTCTATGGCAGAGATATTACCAAAGAACTGCTGCCGGTAGAATTTCAGACCGAAGGCCTTAAGGTAACCGGCTATATCGGTAAGCCAACCATCACCCGTGGTAATCGAAATTTTGAAAATTATTTTATCAATGGTCGTTATATTAAGAGTAATGTCATAACGAAAGCAATCGAAGAAGCATATAAACCGTTTTTGATGCAACATAAATATCCCTTTACCTCAATCTATTTTGAGATTGATCCGGAGCAGATTGATGTCAATGTCCATCCGCAGAAAATGGAAATCAGACTGAAGAATAGTGAGGAGATCTACCAACAGACCTACCATATTCTCCGAGATACACTCGCCGGCAAAGAGATGATTCCTAAAGTGTCTTTAGCACCGGAGGAAGAAAAGAAGGAAGTTCGTCCAAGTATTCCGGAACCCTTTGAACAAAACCGTAGGAATCAATTCCTTGGTCAGCAGACTTCAGGCATAGGTTCTTCAACACCTCAACGAACTACTGGCTTAAGCACCTCAACACCGGTTGGTTCTATAGATTCTCCCATAAAGAATATGCAATTCACTTATGGAAAGCCGGTAAGTACTCCGGGTGATCCCTCCAACACGGATAGCGTCAGGGAGAATAAGGGGAGCTACTCTGCAGCAGCACCTCACAAAGCAAATGACCCTCAGGCCAGCTTAGAAGCCTTACGCATCATCTCGGAAACCTTAAATCATACTACATCTTCACAGCCCGGTAACATTGAAGAAAATGAAGTAGTGAACAAACAGGCTGACATACAGCAAAATTCAATAGTCACTAGTGATATTCCAAGTGACTTTGTAGAACAACCTACAGTAGAAGCGGTTCCCCAGATCATCATTGAAAAGCAATTAAATCTTTTTCAGGATTCTCAGGACTCACAAGAGGATAAGCCCTTCCTGTCCAAACAGGCTCTGGAAGAGCACCGAATCATAGGACAGGTATTCTCGACCTATTGGCTGGTGGAATATAAGAAAGAGCTTTATATTATTGATCAGCATGCAGCACATGAAAAGGTGCTATATGAGCGTATTATGGCTGCTGCAAAGAATAAGACCTATGTATCCCAGCAGCTGCTGCCACCAATTGTATTATCCCTGACCTTAAAGGAGCAGGAAGTGCTCCATATGCGGGAAGAGATATTACAAAGTATTGGTTATGAAATTGAACATTTTGGCGGAAATGAATATTCGGTTCGAGCGGTTCCGTCCGACCTCTACAGTATCTCTGAGAAGGAGCTTCTGATCGAATTCATCGATGAGCTGGTAGAAGAGGTATCGGTTGGCACCTCCCTCGCCTCAAACTCCATACTTGAGAGAGTTGCCTCCTTATCCTGCAAAGCGGCAGTGAAGGCAAATCATACCTTTTCATTCGAAGAAGCCTCTGCATTGATCAAAGAGTTGTTGACACTGGAGAATCCTTACCATTGTCCTCACGGCAGACCGGTTATCATCTCTATGAGCCAATATGAGCTCGAGCGTAAATTCAAAAGAGTATTATAAATGTGAATTTATTAAGCTGGTAAATTCACATAGGATGTATATTTCCGGATTTTGTGATGTCAAAAGCCGTAAGTGATTAGAAAGGGTATGGTTATTTTAATGGACAAACGACCTTTAATTATACTGACCGGTCCGACTTCGGTTGGCAAGACTGCAATTTCCATCGCTCTGGCGAAGGCTGTCGGTGGTGAGATTATTTCTGCGGATTCCATGCAGGTATATCGGTCGATGAATATTGGTACTGCTAAGATTACTCCGGAGCAGATGCAGGGGGTTCCCCACCATCTCATCGATGTACTTAACCCAGAGGAGGAATTCAATGTAGTACGTTTTCAGCAGATGGCTAAGGAAGCAATGGAGCAGATTTATACCAGGAACAAGCTTCCAATACTGGTGGGCGGCACCGGCTTCTATATCCAAGCAGTTCTAAATGATATTGATTTTACTGAGAATGAGGCAGATACAACTTACCGGGCAGAACTGGAGCAGCTTCTTGCCGAACATGGGGGAGAGTACTTACATGAACAGCTGGCCAAGATTGATCCGGAAAGTGCCACTGCCATTCATCCGAACAATAGTAAGAAGGTTATCCGCGCGCTGGAATACGCTAAGTTAACCGGTTCAAAGATCTCGGAGCATAATGTAGAACAACGACAAAAGGAATCCCCTTATCAATCCTGTTATTTTGTATTGAATAAAGAACGAAGTAAATTATATGAGAACATTAACTACCGAGTGGATCAGATGCTTCAGGAAGGACTTGAGAATGAGGTTCTTAGCCTAAAGCAAAAGGGTTATACCAGAGAATTAGTCAGTATGCAGGGCTTGGGTTACAAGGAATTACTGGCTTATCTGGACGGCGAGACTTCACTCGAAGAAGCCATCGAGATACTGAAGCGTGATACCAGACATTTTGCCAAACGTCAACTGACCTGGTTCAAAAGGGAAAAGGAAGTAATCTGGGTAGATAAAGACTCCTTTTCTTCAGAGGATGCAGTACTTGATTACCTGATTACCTGCTTAGAGGAGAAGAAGATATTGTAAGAAGCTTGCTTTTGGAAAAAACTTGCTTTTGTAAGAAACATACTATTGTAAGAAACTTACCAATGTAAGAATCTTAAAATAAAATTTTTCGTTGAGAATTGTCATAACATTATTATGTAAACTATTATATTTAATATTGGTTTTAAAGAAATATTTCTGTTTTATTATTGTAATAGAAGCCAGATCAGGAGGAAATTAATTTGCTGAAAAATGAATTAAGAAAATCATATCAGGAATTGGGAATCGATCCAAAGGTTCTTGATTTTTGTCTCAAGATAGAAGAGAAGCTTACCGAACGATTTCAGGTAATCGATCAGGTAGCTGAGTTTAATCAGATGAAGGTATTACACGCGATGCAGAAGAATCGTCTCAGTGATATTCATTTTGCTGCCACTACCGGCTATGGATATAACGATATCGGACGTGATACCTTAGAGAGCGTCTATGCGGATGTATTTCAGGCAGAGGATGCACTGGTAAGACCTCAGCTGATCAGCGGAACACATGCTTTGACCGTTGCCTTATCCGGTAATCTCAGACCGGGTGATGAGATTCTGTCTCCGGTGGGAAAGCCTTATGATACCCTGGAGGGAGTCATCGGTATTACCAAGACCAGAGGTTCCTTAGCGGAATTCGGTATTACTTATTCCCAGGTAGATCTACTTCCGGACGGAGCCTTTGACTGGGAGGGTATCAAAGCTGCAATCAAACCGAATACCAAGCTTGCGACGATCCAACGTTCGAAGGGATATGCCAGCCGCCCCACCTTATCGGTTGAACGGATTGGTGAGTTGATTCATTTTCTGAAAGAGATCAAACCGGATCTGATCTGTATGGTAGATAACTGTTATGGAGAATTCGTGGAATTAAAGGAGCCGACCCAGGTAGGAGCGGATCTTTGCGTAGGTTCTCTGATTAAGAATCCCGGTGGCGGTCTTGCCCCGATCGGTGGTTATATTGTCGGTAAGAAAGAATATGTAGAAAATGCTGCCTATCGCCTGACGGCACCCGGACTCGGCAAGGAGGTTGGTGCAACCTTAGGACTCAATGCCTCCTTATTTCAGGGCTTATTCTTAGCACCACAGGTCGTATCCGGTGCGCTCAAAGGAGCCATCTATGCTGCAAATGTCTATGAACAGTTAGGGTATCAGGTATTACCGAACGGCAGTGAAGAACGATTTGATATTATCCAGGCAATTACTCTGAACAGTGCTGAAGCTGTGATTGCCTTTTGTAAAGGTATCCAGGCTGCCGCTCCGGTGGACAGCTATGTCGTTCCGGAACCTTGGGCTATGCCGGGTTATCAGTGTGAAGTAATCATGGCCGCAGGTGCCTTCGTTCAAGGCTCTTCCATTGAACTCTCTGCAGATGCTCCGATTAAGCCGCCTTATACCGTGTTCTTCCAGGGAGGTCTGACCTGGTATCATGCAAAATTCGGAATTTTGATGTCCATGCAGAAGCTTCATGAAGAGGGTATCCTGCGTCTTTAACCAATTGCTTCGGACTTATGTGCTATCTACAAAATCTGAGTTTTACGTATACAAAATACCTTATTTGTGATAAAATGTTATTTGATTATGATACAGGAGGGCTACTTTTATGGCGAGAACATTGAGCAAAAATAACTGGGCTTTATTTCTTTTATTGTTGGCAGGAATTGTTGTCGGCAGCTTTCTGGGACATTTGGCTAAGGATGTAAGCTTCCTGAACTGGCTGAATTACGGAATGGATTTTGCAATCGGAGATGCGAACAATAATAACATCGTAACTCTAAATCTTGGCGTTCTGGTACTTAATTTTGGCTTTCGTATCAAGGTTACCATCGGTAGTATCGTCGGTGTAATAGCCGCAATAATAATCTATAAGAAGATTTGATAAATTTATGATTCCTACCTTGATTTCTTGGAGAGAGAAACTTAGGAGGATCGAATGAACGAAGCATATCTGACTGTGAAAGAATTACCTATTTCTGAACGTCCCTATGAAAAATGTGAGCAATATGGTTCCGCTGCTTTATCCGATGCTGAGCTACTTGCAGTAATTCTGCGGACCGGAACAAAACAACAAAGAGCAATTGATTTGGCAGTGAATGTATTAAATTATTCCACTGCCTACCCTGGTTTAAAAGGGCTGAATTATCTAACGATGAAGGAACTTACCAGAATCAAGGGAATCGGAAGAGTGAAGGCCATTGAACTATTGTGTCTTACCGAACTTACCAGGCGAATGGCGAAAGACACCATGAAAGACAGCTTAAAACTGACGACTCCATCGAGTGTAGCGCAATATTATATGCAGGATATGCGTCATCTGACCAGAGAACAAGTACTCTTGTTAATGATGGATTCCAAGAACAAGCTAATTAAGGATATGATTATATCAGAGGGTACGGTAAATACTTCCTTAATGCCCACCAGAGAAGTATTTGTACATGCTGTAAAGTATGAGGCAGTGAATATTATTTTGCTTCACAATCACCCCAGTGGTGACCCTACCCCAAGTGCTGAGGACATCCGTGTTACAAAAAAAATAGCAGAAGCTGGTATTTTAATCGGTATTACACTTATGGATCATCTGATTATTGGCGATAATAGATATATCAGTTTGAAGGAACAAGGTCTTTTTTAGTATTGTGTAAGGATTACCGGCGATAGTTTAACGTTGTGTAAGTGATGACAGATGATGGATTTTTGACAACTTTAGTGAATATAGGAGGTTACGTAATTATGGCTTCGAAAGCATTTGGTATCGATTTCGGTACCAGTACGATAAAAATATATAAAAAAGGACAGGGAATCGTTCTTGACGAGCGCAATATCATTGCGATATCTAACCGGAAGAATGTAATTGCTTCCGGAAATGATGCATTTGAGATGTATGAGAAGGCACCGGCCAATATCGAGGTCAGTTATCCCGTTCGAAACGGAGTAATTGCAGATGTAGCAAATATGCTTTCTTTACTGACACATTTTATGCATCGAATTGGTGGCTCAAAACGTCTTAGTGCTGCAGATTATATCGTTGCCACTCCCACAGATATCACAGAGGTAGAGCGCCGTTCTTTTTATGATCTGATTGCCAGCTCTAACCTTAAGGTTGGTAAGATCAAGATCGTGGAAAAACCTATCGCCGATGCTGTAGGTGCAGGTCTTGACATTATGACCGCGCGAGGAGTAATGATTGTTGACATAGGAGCAGATACCACAGAAGTATCGATACTGTCCCTGGGTGGAATTGTACTTAGTAAATTAATACCGGTCGGTGGAAATCGTCTCGATGATGCCATTAAGAATATGGTAAAAAGAAAGTACAACTTATATATCGGTGACAAGACCGCAGAAAACATTAAGAAGAAGCTTGCCTGTGCATTAACAACAGTAGAAGCTTCCATTAAGGTCTATGGCCGTGATGTGGTAACAGGCTTACCTACAGAGATGGAAGTCAGCTCATCGGATGTATACGATGCAATTTCGGAATATATGTTTGCGATCATTGATGCCATCAAAATCATTCTGGAGCGTACCCCTCCGGAGATCTCATCTGATATCATAGACAGTGGTATCTATATCACTGGTGGCTCCGCTAAGATTTTTGCATTGGACCAGTTGATGCATAAGGAAACGGATCTTAAGATTAACATATGCCCGGATTCTGCCAATACAGTTGTGAATGGTCTTGGAAGAATTATGGAGGACCATAAGCTTGACTCGCTGGCAGATGCTTTAAGACCGAAGACCCTCGTCAATTAAGATTCCTTTGCTTCACAATGCTTTACTTATCCTGCAATTAATATTGTTAGAAAAATATTTCTATGTCGGCATGCTGATGCCTGCATGGAATGAAATATGATGGAGATTTGGAATGAGACGAAGGACGAAATTTAATATTAATCCGAAGCATGTTCTCATCGCATTAGTAATTTTTTGTATCGGTCTGATCTTCTTTTCCTTCCGTTTTGGTGATAAGCTTTCACCAGTGAAGGAAGCAGTCGGTACAGTGGTTACTCCGATGCAGGTTGGAATTAATTCGATTGGAACCTATATTTCCGATAAACTGGATACCTTTAAGAGTATCAATGAGTTACTGGCGGAAAATGATAAGCTGAAAGAGCAGGTTAGTATCCTTACTTATGAAAATAAGCTCTTACTCCAGGACAAGTATGAGTTGGATGGTCTTCGCGAACTTTATGCTTTAGATCAGAAGTATCTCGATTATCCTAAGGTGGCAGCTCGCGTTATCAGTAAGGATCCGAATAATTGGTATAATATCTTTACCATTGATAAGGGTTCTCGTGATGGCTTACAGAAGGATATGAATGTTCTTGCGGGGAATGGACTGGCCGGAATCATTACCGAAGTGCATTATAATTATTCCGTAGTTCGATCTATCATCGATGATAACAGCAGTGTCAGCGGTATGTTCTTAAAAACCTCCGATACCTGTAATGTAGAGGGTGATCTACAGTTAATGGATGATGGTAAGATACGAGTTGCATTAATTAATAAGGATGCACAGGTTCAGGACGGTGACGAGATTGTGACCTCCCATATCAGTTCTAAGTTCCTTCAGGGTATTCTAATCGGGTATGTAAGCGACATTAAGCTGGATGCCAGTAACATGACGAAGACTGCATACTTAACACCTGTCGTTGATTTTGAACGATTAGAAGAGGTTTTGATTATCACCGAGTTAAAAGAACCACTGGTCGAATAGAGAAGCATTCGATGAGGTAATAAAGAATTTGCGAATATTTGTCTTTAGAGGCACTGTGGTATATTCGTAAAATATGATCTTGAAAGTGAGGCCTACATTCAGAGTGAAGAGGTTAATTGTTTATATACTTGAGATTATTATATTGTTTGTCCTCCAGAGCTCTGCCTTTCATTATTTTCAATTGGCTAATATTATGCCCAATCTGTTATTGATTTTGGTAGTCTCTACCGCCTACATGAGAGGAAGAATGTCCGGTATGCTGATCGGTTTCTTCAGCGGAATCTTGGTGGATCTCATGTTTGGCTCTTATATTATTGGCTTATACGCATTATTGTATCTATTGATTGGTTTCCTGATGGGATTTACTAACCGCGTTTATTCCAATGACGATTACACATTGCCGATTGTTTTTATCGGCATCAGTGATTTACTTTATGGCTTTTTCTATTATGTGTTCGAGTTTTTACTAAGAGGTCGTTTGAATTTTCTGTATTATCTCAGAAGAATGATCTTACCTGAGATTATCTACACCATCGCAGTCTCTGTCCTTTTGTATAAGCTATTACATGTGATAAACAACCGTTTGGAACGTAAGCCGGAAGAGGAGGTATAAGGTTGTTTGATGTTTTTTTGGATTATTTAAAAAGATTAATTAAATCCAGATTATTTCCGATCACAATCATTTATATCGTCTTGTTCTTTATCATCATACAAGAGCTTTTTACCTTACAGATTGTACAAGGACCGACGATTGTAGAAGAAAGTGAATTAAAATATACCAAGAACAGAGAAGTCAAAAGCACCCGCGGTAATATCTATGACCGAAAAGGCAAGCTTTTAGCTTCGAATGTATTGACTTATTCTGTGGTAATGGAAGATAGCACCAAGATTGCTTCCAATGCCCAGAAGAATGAGATCATTCATCGAATGATTCAGATTATTGAGAAGAATGGTGATACATTAGACACTGAATTCTATATCCGTTTAAATGAGAATGGTGAATTCGAATTTACCATCAACGGCAGTGACTTAACCCGTTTTAAGAAAAATGTATTTGCTTATGTGCTTGATGATAATGGTGAGATACCGAAGGAATATCCAAGCGAAACCGCAAAGGATGTCTATGAGTTTCTTAAAAACGGTACCGGAAATGCTTATACCAGAATGTTCGAGATATCAGACGAGTACAGTACAGAGGAATCCTTAAAGATTATGGGCGTTCGCTATGCTTTATTCTTAAACTTCCCTAAATATGTACAGATTACAGTAGCATCGAATGTCAGTGATACCACGGTGGCTGCCATCAATGAAAGCAGTGCCGATCTATTGGGTGTTGAAGTAGAACAGCAGACACACCGCGTATATGAAGATAGTCTGTATTTCTCTCATATCATTGGATATACCGGACTGATCAGTGCGGATCAGCTGGAAGCAATGAATGTAGAGAACGAATATTATGATTCTACAGATGTAGTTGGTAAAGCCGGCTTAGAAAAGAAGTATGAAAATATTCTTGGAGGAGCGAAGGGCAGCGAGACTGTCAGCGTTAATACCGCAGGTAAAGTAGTTGAGGTATTGGAGAGAAGTGATCCGGTCGCCGGAAGTGACATCTATCTGACGATTGACAGTGACCTACAGCGCAGTAGCTATCATATTCTTGAGAAGAGAATTGCAGGTATTTTACTGGATAAGATTGTTCCTGACTTAAATTACGGTAGTAAAGGAGAAAGTGCCAGCGATATCACAATACCGATTTATGAGGTGTATAATGCTCTGATCAATAATAATATCATTGATATTAATCACTTTAATAATAAAGATGCTTCCTCTTTGGAGAAGAAAACCTATTCCGAGTATCAGACCGAAATGAAGGATGTATTCAAGCAGTTGGATACCTTGCTCAGCATTAATAATACAGTTACCAATGATAAGTCCGGAGATATGGAAGAATTCTTAGATTATTTCTATTCTGTGGTCAATAAGAACCTCATTCTGTCGGATAATATTGCGAAAGACGATGTCTTCCTGAACGATTATAAGAATGATAAGATCAGCCTTAGCCGCTTACTCGAGCATGCTTTGGCCAGTAACTGGATCGATTTATCCAAGCTTGGAGTCGGAACGGAATATTATAGTGCGGATGAGCTCTATCAAAAATTGATTTCCTATACAGAAGATCTCCTGAAGAAGGATGACAAATTCAATAAAAAGATATACCGCAAGTTAGTATTTTCATATAAATTATCAGGAACTGAAATTTGTCTTTTATTATTCGACCAAGGTGTGTTAGAATATAAGGAAGGCGATATTGCAAAACTAACAAATAGTGTTAAATCTCCCTATGATTTCATCAAAGAGAAGATAACTTCTCTGGAGATCACACCTGCCATGTTAGCGTTAGAACCATGCAGCGGTTCCGTGGTTATTACTGACGTGAATACCGGTGATGTTCTAGCTCTGGTTACCTATCCAAGCTATGATAATAATAAATTTGCCAACAAGATTAACTCTGCATATTACAAACAGGTATCCAACGATAAGACAAGCCCAATGTTAAATCGTCCTGTATCAGAGAAGACGGCTCCGGGTTCTACCTTTAAGATGGTTACTGCTTTTGCCGCTTTGGAAGAGGGAGCTACTACACCCTCAGAGAAGATTCGAGACCTTGGAGAATTCACTAAGATTGATCCGGCTGCAAAATGCCATATCTATCCCAGCTCCCATGGTTTAGTTAATATTGTTGATGCGCTGAAGGTGTCCTGTAACTATTTCTTCTATGAGATGGGCTGGCGCTTAAGTATTAATAACGGTAAGTTTGATCAGCAGCTTGGTTTATCTAAGTTGGATAAATATGCAACCTATTTCGGTTTGAATCAACCTTCCGGAATCGAATTAAATGAATCGGAACCGGAGATATCGTCCGAAGATTCTGTCCGTTCATCGATTGGACAAGGTTCCAATGATTATACACCGGCTCAACTTTCAAGGTATATCACTACACTTGCGAATCACGGTACCTGTTTTAACTTAACTTTAATAGACCGTACGGTCTCTAAGGACGGTACGGTGATGGATAACAAAGCAACCATCGATCACAAGCTGACTGATTTTCAGAAAAGCACTTGGGATAATGTATGGGAGGGTATGTATTCCGTAGTGAATGTCCCCGGTGGTTCGGTATATACGACATTTCGTGATTTTGGTGTGACCGTTGCCGGTAAGACAGGAACTGCTCAGATTAGTAAGGTAAATCCGAATAATGCATTATTCGTTTCGTTTGCTCCTTATGATAAGCCGGAGATCTCTGTAACTGTAGTAATCCCGAGAGGATACACCTCCCATAATGCTGCGGAATTAGCAAAGGATATTTATAAGATATACTTTAATTTAGATGATGCACAGGCTATTCTGGATAATAATGCAGCACTTCCGGAGGACTCCAATGCAGGCGCAGCGATTGAATAGCAGATCGCACAAGTTTCGCTCACTACAAGAGGAAATATGCATTACCAAATCCACTTGTTATGAATAAAAACCGGAAAATGACCGGGAAGGAGTATTGCAATGAATAATTCTGTTATTATCAAGGGTAATAAATACGGCATTATTGTTGTTCTTAATCCTGATATGCCCTTCGAAGAATTAAAACTTGTGATTGCCGAAAAATTCAAAGAATCCAGTAAATTTTTCGAAAATGCAAAGATGGCGATAAGCTTTGAAGGCCGAAAGCTGTCAAATGAAGAACAAAGAGAAATATTAGATATCATTGGTGATAATACCGAGATGCACATTGTATGTGTGATGGAGAATGACCCGGAGACTGAAGAGAACTTCAAAAAGACAGTAGAACAAAAGCTGTTAGAGCTAAGCAACAGTACCGGTCAGTTCTACAAAGGTATTCTTCGATCCGGTGCTTCCTTAGAATTCGAGACCAGTGTAATTATCATTGGTGATGTGAATCATGGAGCAAGAGTCGTATCCAAAGGTAATATTATTGTTCTTGGGTCGCTGAAAGGAAATGCTTTTGCAGGAGCAACCGGAAATACGAATTCCTTTGTTGTTGCGCTGGATATGAGCCCAACCCAGATCCGGATTGCAGATACAATTGCTCGAGCGCCGGACAAGCCCTTGAAGCAGGAGATCAAAGAAGCAAAGATTGCTTTTCTTGAGGAAGGTAATATCTACATTGAACCGCTGAATAAGAATATTCTTCAAGACATCAACCTGTAAGCGGGATCACTTCTAATCACTTAATATACAATAATGCCTGTACATGGGCAGCTTTATGTATAAAATTAATATCAAGGGGATTTTAACCGCCTTAGAAACAAGGGAGGATATTACTCCAAATAACAGGAGGATATGTTAAACATGGGAGAAGTTATTGTAGTAACATCGGGCAAAGGTGGAGTCGGTAAGACTACCACAACCGCCAACGTTGGTACCGGCTTAGCGATGCTGGACAAGAAAGTTGTATTAATTGACACCGATATCGGTCTTAGAAATCTGGATGTAATCATGGGCTTAGAGAACCGGATTGTATATAATCTGGTGGATGTAATCGAGGGTACCTGTCGTATCCGTAATGCCCTGATCAAAGATAAGCGTTACCCCAATCTTTATCTATTACCGTCTGCTCAAACCAGAGATAAGAATGCTGTAACTCCGGAGCAGATGAGAAAGCTTGCTGATGAGCTCAGAGATGAATTTGATTACATAATCATGGATTGCCCCGCAGGTATTGAACAAGGCTTCAAAAATGCCATCGCCGGTGCAGACAGAGCATTAGTTGTTACCACTCCCGAAGTTTCCGCTGTTCGTGATGCAGACCGCATCATTGGTTTATTGGAAGCAAACGAGATGAAACAAACCCACTTAATTGTTAACCGTATCCGTATGGACATGGTAAAACGCGGGGATATGATGTCCAGTGATGATGTATGTGAAATCTTAGCTATTGACTTAATCGGTATTGTGCCTGATGACGAAAGCATCGTCATTTCAGCAAATCAAGGTGAGCCGTTGGTAGGCAATGAATCCTTAGCAGGTAGAGCTTACCTGAATATCTGTAAGCGAATACTTGGAGAAGAGGTTCCTTTCCTTGATTTAGATGAAAAGCAGAGTATATTCGGAAAACTGTTTGGAAGGCGAAAAAAATAGGGAGGTGGCGTAATGGGCTTTTCGGATTTTTTTAAGAAAAAGGGGACCGGCAGTATTGCGAAAGATCGATTGAAGCTTGTATTAGTTTCCGACCGCGCAGGGTGTTCGCCCGAGATTATGGAACAAATTAAGAATGATATTATTGCTGTAATATCGAAATATATTGAAATCGACTTAGAAGGACTGGATATTAAGATCACGCAAATGGAATCTGAATCGAACAACGGTTCAGTTCCTGCATTATTTGCTAATATTCCAATCAAGGATCTTAAGTCTCCCAAGAAGTAAGGATGTTGACCAGATGTTTAATTTTAAGCAATATGATTTCAAACGATATAATATACCCTTAATTATCATTGTAATATTGATGGGTGTCATTGGTGCCTATCTGATTAAGCAGGTACAAACAGAAGATGAAAATTTATTTTTGAAGCAAGTATTTGGATTAACAATCGGTATCGTAGGAGCACTGATCTTATCCTTAATTGATTACCATTTCATCTCAAGTTTTTATATTGTTTTGTATATAATAAATCTGGTGTTTTTAGTATTGGTAAAACTAAATGGTGTAGAACATAATAATGCCAGACGATGGTTAAATTTGGGCTTCTTTGAATTTCAGCCTTCGGAATTGACGAAAATAATTCTAATTATTTTTGCAGCCAAGATTTACACCATTTTCCGAGCGAAGATAAATAATGGTTTTGTTCTGTTATTTGCTACCGTCTCGATTGGAATACCGACCTTTTTAATACTGATTCAAACAAACCTTTCCACTAGCCTGGTTATATTATTTATCTTTATTATGATGATTTTTGCGGCAGGTTTAAGTTGGAAGATTATTTTACCGATACTTGTTATCGGAATCCCCTGTATTATGGGTCTGTTCTGGTATATCCAACAGGATTATCAGGTTCTTCTCAGACCTTACCAGCAGGAGCGTGTATTATCCATCCTTAATCCGGAGGAATATGAATCAACCATGTTCCAACAGGATAATAGCGTGAGTGCAATTGGTTCCGGTGAGCTTCACGGTAAGATATTTGATTCAGTGAAGGATCGTAATTATGATATCATTCCGGTATCCGAAAGTGATTTTATCTTTTCGGTGTTCGGTGAGGAATTCGGTTTTATTGGAAGCTGTGTTTTATTAGGCTTATACTCCATTATCATCTATATTTGTATTAAGACGGCAAGACAGGCTCCGGATTATATGGGTATGCTGATTGCTATCGGCATAGCCTCTATGTTTACATTCCAGGTGTTTGTAAATATTGGAGTAGCAACAAAGCTTTTACCAAATACAGGTATACCATTACCATTTTTAAGTTATGGTTTAAGCTCACTCCTGAGCGGTATGATGGGAGTTGGTATGATTCTTAATATTGGCTTGCAGCCAAAAAGGACTAGGGGTTAATCCCTGAGGTCTGCGCCGGCATAATCCTCGGCACAAACTTGTCTAAAGTTGGCATGGATTGAGCTGTATTTCATAATGCAGCAGAAGGGAGGTAAATATGAATATTGGTATGATTGCTCATGATTCAAAGAAAAAACTTATGCAGAATTTTTGCATCGCTTACCGCGGTATTTTAAGTAAACATGTTCTTTATGCAACCGGAACTACCGGACGCCTGATAGAAGAGGTAACCAATCTGTCAGTTCATAAATATCTGGCTGGTCATCTTGGCGGCGAGCAGCAGTTAGGTTCGCAGATTGAACACAACCAGATGGATCTGGTTATCTTTTTAAGAGATCCGTTAACACCAAAATCTCATGAGCCTGATGTAAATAATATCTTTCAGCTCTGTGATAAACACAATATTCCTTTGGCCACCAACCTTGCAACGGCAGAGTTGATGGTGAAGGCATTGGATCGCGGTGATCTTGACTGGAGAGAACTTTTTAAAACCTGATGTAATAGCACATTACAAAGATAATTGAAAGGTCTGCTTCCTGTATGAGACTATGATTGCTGATTTACATTCTATATCTGTATTCACAAGCTCATACAGGGGAAAGAGACATCATAAAAAATAGATCAGTCTGCTTAGTAGATCATCTGTTTTATTTTTTTACTTTCAAGCTGGAAAGATTATATGCTATATTTAATAACTCAGGGTATTTATAGACACAAAGNNNNTGATTGCCGGCATCGGTATATTTATCATGGTTTCACTGATCGGAGGATGTCAGTTATCCTCGAAGGAGTATCTTGCTTTTCAGGATATTGCTTCTTCTGCAGGTACCTCTATCGATAGTCGTTTATCTCAAGCTGATTTTTTTGCAAAGGATTTAGTCATCATCAAAGAAGAGGAAAATCAGGGTGAAGATGAAAAATTAACCTCAGGTTCCAGTCTTCTTGTAAATATTACGGATAAAAAAATTATTTATGCCGATAATGTATATGACCGGTTATATCCTGCCAGTCTTACTAAATTAATGACTGCACTGGTTGTTCTTCAATACGGAGAATTGACCGATACCGTGACCGTCAGTTATAATGCTTCCCACATCACTGAAATCGGAGCAAAGCTGTGTGGTTTTGAAGAGGGGGATACCATCTCGATGGACGCTCTCCTGAAAAGCCTTCTGGTATATTCCGGTAATGACGCAGCAGTCGCTATTGCAGATCATATTGGTGGTAATGAAGATGATTTCGTAGCCTTAATGAATGAAGGTGCAAAGAAAATCGGTGCGGTACACACGAATTTTGTGAACTCCAACGGTCTTCACGATACGGATCAATATACCACTGCATATGACATGTATCTCATTTTTAATGAATTGATGAAGTATGATACGTTTTGTTCCATTATAAGTACCAATTCCTATACTGCTAAGTATAAGGATAGCAAAGGGAATGACAAGGAAAAGACCTTTGAGGCTACCAATGCCTATCTACAAGGCGAAGCAGTTGCACCGGAAGGAATTCAGGTAATCGGTGGTAAGACCGGAACCACCAGTAAGGCAGGTAATTGCCTTGTTTTACTTAGTAAAGACGGCTCAGATAAGTCTTATATCTCTGTTATAATGAAGGCTCCGGACCGTGCTTCACTTTACTCACAAATGACTTATATGCTGTCTTTCATCAAGTCAGAATAGGCATAAAGTATCGCGATAAAATATCTGATAATAGATATTTTAATAGTTGTTTTTCCATACTATTTGTACTATAATTGAGTTATAAAATTTGGTTTTTAATTCATATTGTACAATTTTATATTTGGCACCGCACATCTATCGTTGCGCCCACAATAAGGAGGAGATTACAATGATACAGATAATTTCAGGTGAAAAAGGTAAGGGCAAGACAAAAATCCTTATCGACAAAGCAAACACCGAAGTGAGAGCTGCAAAAGGAAGCATTGTTTATCTTGACAAAAGCAACAAGCATATGTACGAATTGAGTAATAAGATCCGATTAGAAAATGTACGTGATTATTTCATTGAGAATCAAAGCGAGTTCGTCGGTTTTATCTGCGGTATCTTATCCGGTAATCATGATTTACAGTCAATTTATCTGGATAGTTTCCTAAAAATAGCTTATGTAAATGATAATAATTTAGAATCTGTATTCTCCAAATTAGAACAAATCTCCGAGGCGTTTCATGTTGATATCATTATGAGTGTTTCATTGAATATTGATCAACTACCAGAAAGTTTAAAGAAGAATGTGATTGTGTCTTTATAGATACTCATAAATAGAAGAAAAGGAGCGCCGGATAACCGTCGCTCTTTTTTTGTACCTAATCATTTATAAATCCGGAAGAAAATGTTCTTCCCATGTAATATTATGCTATGCATAATTTTACATTTATTCGTTTCTTAATCTTCCGAAGAAGCTTAAAGCATAAAGGCCGGATACGCCAACAAGTGCGTAGACAATTCTTGAAACAACTGTCATATCTCCGAAAATTGCTCTTACTAAATCAAAGCTGAAGAAACCAATCAAGCCCCAATTTAACGCTCCAATCACAACCAGGATTAAAGCGATATAATCTAATGTTTTCATAAAAAACCTCCTTCATCTCCAATAAAATAGAAATCTCTTTATCCTCGAACAGCTTGATGAGAGATGCTATCGAATTATTCATAAAGAGATAACTCTCTTTACTTAGAATAACCTATATTTTTACTTTTATACATCATGAGCTTAGTGTGAAAAAAAATACGCTTTCACTCAGAAAAAAATACACTTTTACCTAGAAAAAAGTCAAACATTAATTTATTCCATGTGTTAATTATATAAATAGGACAAATTACTTAATACTTTGTTACTAGTTTTAATGAAAAAATTGATATTGGGGTTTAAAAATCACAAAAAAGTAAGTATAATGTTATAAGTTCATAATATTTATATTGAACCCAAACAGGAGGCAATTGCTTGAGTGATAATAATAAGGTTATAAAATTTAAAAAGCGTAGAAGCATTAACATAGGTATCATTGTATTCCTAATTCTATTTTTATATATTGC
>JAGFXQ010000147.1 GCA_017861355.1 Bacillota bacterium | reverse complement strand
TGCCACGGACATATTCTGGATCTGGTAGATCGGGGAATTAAGACGATATTCTATCCTTCCGTTGTATATGAGAAGAAGGAATATCAAGATGCCAATAATCATTATAACTGTCCGGTTGTGATCTCTTATCCTGAAGTGATACACAATAATATCGATCAATTAAAGGAGCAGGGAGTTCGAATCATCAATCCCTTCCTGAACCTTGAGTATAACAAAAAACTAGCGATAAGAATGGTGGAAGCACTGTCGGGCTACCGGATCAGTCCGGGCGCGATGAAGAAGGCTGTTCAGGCAGCGGCTCTGGAAAGAGAGCGATACAAACGTGATCTACGCAGACAAGGTGAGACAGCACTTGCCTTCTTGAAGGAGAATCAGAAGAAAGGCATCGTTCTTTGCGGTAAACCATATCATGTTGACCCAGAGATTAATCATGGAATAGCCAAACTGATCAATTCTTATGGGATGGGAGTACTGACGGAGGATAGTGTTGCACATTTGGCACCACTTCGAAGAAAATTAAGGGTTGTAGATCAATGGGTCTATAATTCCAGACTCTATCGTGCAGCGACTCTGGTAGCAGAGGAACCCTGTCTGGAGATGATACAATTGAATTCCTTTGGCTGCGGGTTGGATGCAGTGACCTCGGATCAGATTGCAGAGATTCTCGCAGATGGAGGCAAACTTTATACGATGCTGAAGATTGATGAGGGGAATAACCTGGGGGCAGCGAAGATCAGAATTCGGTCGCTGAAAGCTGCGGTAGAAGAGCGGGATCAGCTTACTGTATTGAAAGAACTACCGGTTACAGTGGTCGAACGACCGGTATTTACCAAAGAGATGAAATATACCCATACAATTCTGGCACCACAGATGGCACCACTTCATTTTGACTTGGTTCAAACAGCAGCGAGAGCCTGTGGTTATCGTATGGAGGTTCTGGATGCCATAGACAAAACAGCCGTAGAAGAAGGCTTAAAATATGTGAATAATGATGCCTGTTATCCCGCGATTCTTATGATTGGTCAGATTATTCAGGCGTTGAAGTCAGGAAAGTATGATTTGAATCAGACCTCAGTCATCCTAACCCAGAGCGGAGGTGGCTGCCGGGCTACGAACTACATGGCCTTTCTCAAATTAGGTCTTCAGCAGGCTGGGTATACACAGATACCGGTGATTTCTCTGAGTACTCTTAATCTGGAAAAGCAACCTGGCTTTAAGCTTTCCTTAGGATTGATTAATCGTTGTATCATGGCACTGATCTATGGGGATTTATTTATGCGTCTGATTTATCATACCAGACCCTATGAACGCTTTCCGGGTTCTTCGCAGATGCTATATGACAAATGGAGAAGTAGAGCGAAGGAGCAGCTGAATACCGGAGGAAGAAAGGAATTTCACTACAATATCCGCAAAATGATTGAGGAGTTTGATCAACTTGAGTTAACCGAGCGATCAAAGCCCAGAGTCGCTGTGGTAGGAGAGATATTATTAAAATATCATCCGACCGCAAATAATGATATTATTTCTATCATTGAACAGGGAGGAGCTGAAGCAATTGTACCTGATCTTATGGATTATTTCTTGTATTCTACTTATAATTCACGCTTCCGATTCCGATATCTTGCCGGGTCGCAACTAAAGAATAAGTTGAGTAATCTTGCAATGTCATATATTATAAGCTACCGCAATATAATGACAGAAGAGCTATCAAAAAGCCGACGTTTTTTGGCACCGACCCCGATACAGGAGCTGGCTCATATGGCCTCCTCTGTAATATCGCTAGGTAATCAAACAGGGGAAGGATGGCTGGTAACCGCAGAGATGATGGAATATCTGCAGCAGGGAACGAAGAATATTCTATGTATTCAGCCACTGGCCTGTCTGCCGAATCATGTAACCGGCAAGGGAATGATTAAGCCACTGAAGGAGCTGTTTCCCGGAGCCAATATTATGCCAATTGATTATGATCCAGGTATCTCCGGAGTAAACCAACTGAATCGTATTAAGCTTATGCTCTCGATTGCGATGAAAGAGTTTGACAAATAAAGCAAATGAATAATTATTGTACGTTAATATAAAAATAATACTGTGAATTTCACTAAAAATACATTATAATATTGTTATATAACAAACAAAGGAATAAATACACATTCGGAAAGAAGTAGGATCAATGTACAATGTACAAAGTTCAGTAGCCAACATAGGATAAATTTGATTGAAAGTAGGCGTTTATCATGAAAAAATGTATTCAATGCGGAGCGATTATGGAGAATGAAAATGAAACCTGTCTTGAGTGTGGCACGAAGCTTGGTCCGGCATTAACAGAGGAGGAAGTGCAGCATCTAAAAAAGGCATTTTTAGAGCGGGCTACTAAAGTTGAAGAGAAAGCGGACTTTTTTTATGTCAGCAAACAGGATAAGATAGTTTCTGTTTTATTACTTTGCGGAGTTGTAATGCATATGCTGTTATTGTATACTATCAAACAGGTTGAGACGGAGAATTATCGTCTGTTGGTTTACATTATTATGATATGGATGACAGTCGAAGCCTTTAATGTAGTTAATCCTAAGATAACCTGGAAGATATACCAAATGAGATTCTCGCTAAAACCAACGGAACCGAAGGAATTACATGCTGCGGAGATCGCCTTGCATTTGAGAAGAGGAATTGCATTTGTTACTCTGTTTGCAGGAGGTTCCTTCCTGATCTTTCGGGTTCTGCATTTGTTTATTTAATCAGTAGGTCAATTTAATTTATGTTTTAAGGATTATAATGGATTGCATAAGATAGGTGATGCGATCGTTATAATCCTTATTTTTTGCATTATGACCAATAGTCAGGCAATGTTCCTATGACGATCATTTAGTCATCTGTAGGCTAACACTTTGCATTATAAGGCTGTGTTTACTAAAAGTTTACATTTTCTTGACGAGGGTAGAAGTGAGTGCTAGAATAAATGGTGCACATTCACTGTGAGATGGAACGAAGATTAGTGCTTCGTTAATTCGTAGGCTGATACAGGAGGAAGTTGCTTTGAAGAAAGTGATGATGTATCTAAAACCATATATAGTTCGAATGCTCTGGGGCTTCACCATTAAGGTATTTGGTACCTTTCTGGATCTTGGGTTACCGTGGGTATTAGCCTTTATCATCGATGATGTAATTCCATATAAAAAAGTATCTTTAATTCTGCTCTGGGGCTTATCTATGTTAGCTTTATCGGTCGGCGCCAGAACCTTCAATATTATCGCAAACAGGATGGCATCCAGAGTTGCACGTAATGCAACCGAGGAGCTTCGGCATGATCTATTTGATAAAATTCTAAGTCTCTCCGGAAAACAATTAGACCATTTTACCATCCCTTCTTTGGAAGCCCGTATGACCTCAGATACATATAATATTCATAACATGATTGGCATGATGCAGCGAATCGGCGTCCGTGCACCAATTATAATCATTGGCGGTATCGTGATAACCAGTACTCTGGAACCGGTGCTTACACTGGTGTTGATCGGGGTACTGCCCTTTCTCGCCCTTGTGGTATATTTGGTATCGAAGAAAGGCATCCCGCTTTATCTTGGCTTACAGGTATCCGTAGATAAGCTGGTAAGGGTGGTCGGGGAAAACATCACCGGTATCCGCATAATTAAAGCCTTATCAACCACCGAATATGAGAAAGAACGTTTCTCCCAAATTAATCGGGAAGTGTCAGAGAAGGAACAGAATGCAGGGACTACGATGGCAGCCACCAACCCTATCATGAATTTGATCTTTAATCTCGGTCTTACCTTAGTGGTGATCGTCGGAGCTTACCGTGTCAATAGCGGTGTGTCTCAGCCTGGCAAGATCGTAGCCTTCTTATCCTATTTCACTATTATGCTCCATGCAGTTATGGCAATCCAAAGAATCTTTGTGGTCTATTCTAAGGCAATTGCTTCCGCTTCCCGTATTGGTGAGGTTCTGGAGGTGCCAGAGGATCTGACCTTAGTACATAAGGAGGAGAAGGAGTCATTTCCGAAGGATCACATCGCTTTTCATCAGGTTAGCTTTTCCTATACGCAGGAGCCCTGTATTATGAACATCGATTTTGGGATTAAGAAAGGTGGAAGTCTTGGAATTATCGGTTCCACCGGTTCCGGGAAGACGACATTAATTAACCTTTTGATGCGCTTCTATGATGTGAATTCCGGAAGTATCACGATTGATGGAGAAGATATCCGTGGTATGGATAAGCAGGAGCTTCGTAGAAAGTTCGGGGTGGTATTCCAGAATGATGTGCTTTTTGCAGATAAGGTGTATGAAAACATCAGTCTCGGACGAGAGCTTTCCAGAGACCGGGTGTTGGAGACAGTAGAACATGCACAGGCGGATGGTTTTATTGAAGAACTGGAAGAGCAGCTGGATTTTCGACTTGCGATCAAAGGAAGTAATCTGAGTGGCGGGCAAAAGCAGCGGCTTCTAGTGGCCAGAGCCCTTGCCGGAAAGCCGGAGATACTGATTCTTGACGATTCTTCCAGTGCTCTGGATTATAAGACAGATTCCCTGCTTCGTAAGGCGATTCGCGAGAATTATCAGGGTACGACTACCATTGTAATCGCCCAGAGAATCAGCTCTGTTATGAAGCTGGATCATATTCTGGTACTTGAGGACGGATCGATGGCAGGCTATGGCACCCATGAGGAGCTGATGGAGCATTGTGAAGTATACAAAGAGATTTATCAGTCACAACTGATGTCATAGAGGATCATTGTAGTATTTAAAAATTGCAACTTGCAAAGGAAGGAGGAGCCTATGCCCCGGGTTGGAGGAAAGCCAGTCATCAGTGATAAAACAGACAAACCAAAAGATACCGGATATGTGATCGGACGTCTTTGGAATTATGTCTGTCATTATAGGGGAATGCTAACCGCTGCAATCGTACTGACGATCGCAAGTAATCTGCTTGCGCTGGTCGGACCGATGTTATCAGGTTATGCAATCGATGCAATTCAGCCGGGGAAAGGATTGGTGGTCTTTCGGACCGTATTTTATTATGCGGGCTGGATGGTTGCGTTCTATGTGGCCTCCTCCATTCTATCCTACCTGCTATCGGTATTGATGATCCATTTGAGCCAACGGATTATTCGTAAGATGAGAGAGGACGTATTTACCAGATTGGTAGAGCTGCCGGTAGGCTTCTATGACCGAAATCAGGCAGGAGATATCATAAGCAGGATATCCTATGACATCGATACGGTGAACACCTCGCTTTCTACGGATGTCATCCAGGTCTGTGCCAGTGTCATTACTGTAGTTGGTTCCTTCGTTATGATGATTATCATCTCACCGAGACTGGTACTCGTTATGCTTGCTACAATTCCACTATCCATCCTCTATACAAGGTTTATGGCGAAGAAAGTCCGTCCATTATTTCGCAGACGTTCTGCAAAGCTTGGCGAGTTAAATGGTTTTGTGGAGGAGATGGTATCCGGACAGAAGACGATTAAAGCATATGCCGCTGAGAAGTCGGTCTTGGAACGCTTTGACCGGTTAAATACAGAGACAGTAGATGCCTATTATACCGCTGAATATTATGGTAGTATAACCGGTCCGACCGTGAATTTTATCAACAATATATCCTTATCACTGATCACGGTCTTTGGAGCGATTCTGTATCTGTTTGGGCAGATGACCCTTGGCAATATATCTTCCTTTGTACAATACAGCAGAAAATTCTCGGGTCCGATCAATGAGGCAGCGAATATTATCAGCGAACTTCAATCTGCGATGGCAGCAGCGGAGCGAGTCTTTAAGCTTATGGATGAAGCACCTGAGACTCTGGATAAGATAGAGGCAAGAGATCTTACAGAAGTGGTAGGTGATGTTGAGATGAAGAATGTCACCTTCGGATATCTTCCGGATAAGCCGATTATTAAAAATCTGTTCCTCCATGCCTGTCCCGGTAGCCTGACCGCGATTGTCGGACCGACCGGCGCCGGAAAGACGACGATTATTAATCTGCTGATGCGCTTCTATGATGTATGGGAGGGTGATATCTATGTAGATCATCAGGAGACCAGAGATCTCACCAGACAAAGTCTTCGTAAGGCCTATGCCATGGTGCTTCAGGATACTTGGCTGTTCTCCGGAACGATCTTTGACAATATCGCATATGGCAAAGAGAATGTAACAATGGAAGAAGTAATCCGAGCTGCACAAATGGCCGGAATGCATTCGTATATTAAGAGATTACCACTTGGCTATCATACTATAATCAATGAAGATGGAATGAATATCTCCAAAGGACAGAAACAGCTTCTGACCATAGCCCGTGCCATGCTGCTGGATGCTAAGATGTTGATCTTAGATGAAGCCACCTCGAATGTAGATACCAGAACAGAGATCAAGATCCAGAAGGCAATGCGCAAGCTGATGGAGAATAAGACTTGCTTTGTCATAGCCCATCGGTTATCTACTATTCAAGGAGCGGATAATATTCTGGTAGTAGATCAGGGAAATATCGTAGAACAGGGTAATCATAAGGAACTGATGGAGAGAAAGGGCTTCTACCATAAGCTTTATCTATCCCAGTTCGAATAAAGTAAGTTGGGTTATGAAGTGGTACAGTGGGTATAAATGAACTTCAGAATATACACAAAGTGCATGCCTAAAACTTCATCGTAGAGGATGATCATACATAGATAGTGAGGATGATCATACATAGATAGTGAGGATGATCATACATAGATAGGGGGGTAAGAGATGAGTAATAAGGGATATGGAGTGGAAACAGATTTATCGATATTTACAGATACTATGGTTGAGATGACCTGGCAAGAGGTTGATAAAGCAGCGAAGGATGGAGATATCATATTGCTTCCGGTGGGAATCGTTGAGGAGCATGGCCCTCATCTGGATTTGAGCCCTGACATCTATATGGCGTATCATTTCTGTAAGTATCTAAAACATAATCTGGAAGAGAAGGAGATTGGTGCTTTGATTGCGCCACCCTTTTACTGGGGTGTAAGTGAAGAGGTGAAGAGTTACCCGGGTACCTTTTCGGTTCGTCCCGAGACGATGAAAGCATTGCTGATGGATATCTTTCATTCTCTGGAATCCTGGGGATTTCGTAAGATATTTATCGTAAATGCACATGGTGATCAGACTCATGTTCGTATGATTGATGAAGCGGCAGAACAGATGAGCCGAAATTCAGAAATGAGTGTATTTAATCTGGGTAACTTTGAAGTGGAACTGGATAATCCCCCAGAATTTCCGAAGCAGAGAGAGGGAAGATTTGAACCGGATTATCACGCCGGAGCGATCGAATCAGCAGCAGTTTTTACCTTTTATCCGAATAAAGGGAACCGGGAGCTGGCAAAGCAGCTAAAACCCCAAGATACCTTTCATCCCTTAGGTTACTGCGGTGATCCTGCCAGCTTTGAACTGGAGGATACCATCATTGATTATTTTCATGCAGATGTCGAGACGGATGCCAGCAAAATAGAAGCCTATCTGAAAGCACATGCATAAACATATAACTGAATGAATAAAAACAGTGGCTGACGCACCATGAATTTGCGGCAGCCACATAGGATTAATCCAGTTCAAGAAGCTCTTCTACAAGTTTCGCAGCGTCACGGATGAAGATAGGACATAGTTTATCCCATAGACTGTTCTCTTTTATGTATTGTAAACCTTCCGGAGTGCTTAAGTCACTTTTTAATAAGTCACAACAAGCAATGGCGCCATGAATTTCACTAAAACGGTCAGTGAATTCTTTGGCAAGCTGAAAACATTGCTCCTTGGAGGCATTATCCTCCGGAAGATACTTGCCGTATTTCAGACCGATTAGCATTAAGGCTCCGGTCACGGCGCCACAGGTCTGTGCGGTTCTTGCGATACCGCTGCCGAACGGAGTGGCAATCTTAAGAGCGGTCACCGGATCCATTCCTAATTGCTCACAATAGGTTGAGAAGATTGC
>JAGFXQ010000146.1 GCA_017861355.1 Bacillota bacterium | reverse complement strand
GTGAAAATTGAAAACGGGATACCTAAAATTGTTGATCAGGATACCTGGGAGAAGGCAAATGATATCTATGATACTAGGCAGCACAAAGCCGGTGGACAGTCTAAAGCCAAGGAAACCTATCTTTTATCCGGTCTAATCTCCTGTGGGCTCTGTGGCGGTGCTATGTGCGGAAATAAGGTTAAATGCGGCAGAGGAAAGTCCTTGCGTATAACCTATAAATGCAGTACTAGAAAAGAAAAAAAAGAATGTAATGCCAAGGAGATTAGAAGGGATCTGGTGCAACAGTTAGTAATTGATGAAGTTGATCGGCTTCTTTCTGATGAGTCTATTGATGATATTATTGAATATTTTTATCAGAGATTAAGAGATATGTCCAAAGAACTTCCAGACGAAATCAAAGAATTAAAAAGCCGTCTTAAAGAAATTGAGAAAAAGGTCACTTCTATGGTCGATGCTATCATGGACGGAGTATATTCTCCAACTATGAATGAGAAGTTGTCCGCAGCGGAGTTTGAAATAGAGGATCTAACCAACCGTATTTCATTTTATGATCATTGCAACCAGATTTCCAATGCCCCAGATAAAGATTTCATTACAGGTATTATAGCAAAGGACAGAGGTATAAAAAATAAAAGTCCTGAAGAGCAGCGACGCATCATCAGAACTTATATTAAAAAAGTTATTGTGTGGAGCTGAGGGGAGTTGAACCCCTGTCCGAAAGCCCATTCATTGCATTTTCTCCCATTACAGTCTATCTTTTATGCGAACCCGAAGTTCGCTGTTCCCTCCGCCAAGCGCCGACAGACAGGCTCATGGTTTCAGTAGCTTCATGTTTCTTCTACCACCTCAAAGCTTTGGAGATAGAGGGCCCCGCTAATTTGATGCCGAGGTCCTAAGCCGCGAGTTGCCTAGGGTCGACAAGCTGCATGCTTACGCTGCAGCTAATTCGTAATTATTGTTTGCGTTTAATTTTATTTCTAAGTTGATGACGCAGTCCTAGTCTGCGAATGGCTTACACAATTTCAAAACCCCCGTCGAAACCAGTACAACCCCGAAAGGTAAGATATTTCATCTGGTTTGCAAACATTGACTATATCATATAACAACCTTATGGAAGTGTCAAGAGTTCTCTTTTCCCTGTAAGAGAAACATTTGGAAATTTGAAGTTATTTCTTCTTTGGAAACCTAGATCCGACTGCTAGACCGAGCATCATACCTATACTGATCCCCGTAGCCAGATTGTGAAATAGCAATTGCCCAAATGTTATTCCAAACAATATACCAATACACATGCCAAACCCCATGTAGTTATCATCCTTGTCTATGGCAGGATCCCTTGGCTGGGTGCTTTTATCCGTTTTAAGGGTTTCATCAGCTTTTTTCTTAAACATAGCGTCTTCACCTCACATATTCGTTATTCGCTGTTCTTGATTTATATTGTTCTGGAATAGTAAAGCTTTAATGATAAGCCCACAAGCAATTGCGCCATCGCAGCAACAATCAGAGTATAAAATACGACCGTGTTGTAATATCCGGCGATCACGCCTGCAATCACCATGACCCCGGAGGTATAGGCCATCATTGGCATTCCCGCCTTCTGTATAATTAATTGTTGTCTTTCATCATGCTCTTTATTATATAATATCTGAAGTTCTTTTGGATCTCTCAAGGCTTTTCTGTTCTTGATTGTGTACATCAGAGCTACCATTCCGATACCCAGTACCAGCCCCGTCTGAAAGCTAAGCAGCATCTCATTCACCGGTTGGAATGATATCTTTTCTGAGATAATCAAAAGATCAAAAATACATAATCCCACTGCTGCCAGATTAATAATCCCGGATATGATTGTACTAATTACTATTTTCTTTCTAAACTTTTCCATCACATTTACCTTTCCCTTCTCAATTTGTGTTAGCTTTCGATATCAGTGAAGTCAAATACTTCTTCAATCGACAAGTTAAAATAGTGGGCAATCTTATATGCCAGAACAAGAGAAGCCGTGTACTTCTCCACCTCAATGGAGGTGATCGTCTGTCTCGTGGTTCCTACCGCAAGTGCAAGCTCCTCCTGAGATAATTTGTGTTGCTTTCTTAGTTCTTTAATACATGTTTTCACTTTCATCACCTTTCCGATGTGCTAAGTTAACTTTGCATATTTAGTATAGTACGCTTTGCATATTTTGTCAAGTCAACTTTGCATAATTTATTTACACAGAACAAAAAAAGAGCTACAACCCTTGATTTATCAGGTTTGTAGCTCTTCATAATTAATAATATTAATGACGTAGTACTTGATAATGAAGGTACTAATTCTCCTCTATATGAGCATCTCCAATCTCTATGATATGCCCATCCGGGTCATAGACGCGGATTACCTTCTCACCCCAGGCATGCTGATGGATCTCATGAATAAAGGTAACACCATGTTCCTTCAGCTTCGTTTGAAAGCCCTCCAGATCTTCATCTCTAGTACAGATTCTTAACTTTGAAATCCTTCTCTGCTTCCCTTCTCTGATCTTTCTTCGCGATATCCTCACGTTTATCATAGAGCTTCTTACCTTTTGCAAGGCCAACCTCCATCTTGACAAGGCTTCCTTTGAAGTAGATCTGCAATGGCACCAAAGTATAACCCTTCTGTACCAATTGTCCGCCGATTTTATTAATCTCAAATTTGTGCATCAAGAGCTTACGCACTCTGAGTGGATCTTTGTTGAAGATATTTCCTTTCTCATATGGACTGATGTGCATATTGTAGATATACACTTCACCCTTCTCGATACGAAGAAATGCTTCCTTTAAACTGCATTTTCCCATTCGCAGAGATTTTACTTCCGTTCCGTGTAAAGCGATGCCTGCCTCGAATTTATCTTCGATAAAATAATCGAAATATGCCTTCTTATTATTGGCAATTAATTTGATATTTTCCCCCACTTACTCTTCTCCCTCCACAAGGGCAAAATCGATGGTTCGTTGAATCTTATCAGCACTCACCACCTCGACCGTAACCATTTGCCCTAATTTATATACTTTCTTAGTATGCTCTCCGATCATCTGATAGCGCTCTTCGTCATAGATATAGTAATCATCATTCATCTCACTGACACGGATCATTCCTTCGATCGTATTCGGTAATTCCACATACATACCCCAAGAAGTAACACCCGAGATAACTCCTTCAAAGGTCTCACCGATATGCTCCATCATATATTCGACCTTCTTCATCTTCATTACCTCGCGCTCAGCTTCCTCTGCACGACGCTCTGTCTTACTGGAATGATTCGCTACTTCGAACAGGATCTTCTCATAATGCTGTATTCGCTTCTCACCCATTTTACCGTTCAAGTTCTCCTTGATAATTCTGTGTATCTGAAGATCAGGATATCGGCGGATTGGGGAGGTAAAATGACAATAATACTTCGCTGACAGACCAAAATGCCCCGTGTTTGCAACGGTATACTTCGCCTGCTTCATCGACCGTAAGGTTAATCTACTGATTAACGCTTCTTCCGGTGTATCCTCCACCTTAATCAACAGCTTCTGCAGCTCCTTCGGATGAATCTCCTCCTGGCCAAGTTTGATACTATAACCAAAGTTATTAATGAAGATAGCAAGCTTCTGTATCTTCTCTTCGTCCGGATTATCATGCGTACGATATACAAACGGGATCTCCTGCCAGAAGAAATCCTCAGCAACTGTCTCATTGGCGATTAACATAAATTCTTCAATGATCTTCGTCGCTTTATTTCTCTCATAGGCTTTAATCTCCACCGGCTTTCCTTGTTTATCAACAATAATCTTACTTTCCGGGAAATCGAAATTAATCGAGCCTCTCTTATGTCTTCTTTCTCGTAATACCTCAGCCAACTCCTGCATCAGCTGAAAGAACGGAACCATTTCCTCATATTCTTTGATTACTTCTTCATCGCTACCATCCACAATCTTTGCCACATTCGTATAGGTCATGCGTCGGTCGGATCGAATTACTGACTCTGTAATCTCATGACCAAGCACATTTCCCTTCGCATCGATGTCCATAAAACAGCTCAGTGCCAGACGGTCTACACCCGGATTCAGAGAGCAGATTCCATTGGATAGTTTATGAGGCAGCATCGGTATTACTCGATCCACCAGATAGACACTGGTTCCACGTTTTAATGCTTCCTTATCCAGAGGAGCGTCCTCTCTCACATAATGAGTAACATCTGCGATATGAACACCAAGTCGGTAGATATCACCCTCCTTACTGAGTGTGATTGCATCATCCAAATCCTTGGCATCCTCACCATCTATAGTAACTGTAGTGATATCACGAATATCTCTGCGATTCTTGACTTCCTCCGGATCAATCTGTTCCGGCACCTGATTCAGTGTTCGCATGACCTCTTCTGAGAATTCTACCGGCAGATCATAAGCTCGTACCACGGACATAATATCAACACCGGGATCATTCACATGACCGAGTATCTCAATTATCTTACCCTCCGGATTCGACGTTGCATCGCCGTAATTTGTAATCTTAACTACTACCTTATGGCCGGACACCGCACCTTTGGTTAATTCCTTCGGAATGAAGATATCTTTACCAAACTTCTGATTATCCGGGAGTACAAATCCGAAATTCTTACTCTTCTCAAAGGTTCCGACGATTTCGTTACTATTACGTTCAACAATATTTACGACTGCTCCTTCTTTTCTTCTTCCGGTCTGCTCGTCCTTAATGATAATCATAACCTTATCGCCATGAAGTGCTCCCTTGGTCGCATCACCTGGGATAAAGATATCTTGATCTTCACCCTCAATGGTCACAAAGCCAAAACCTCTCTGATTTCCCGAGAAGGTTCCGACCTTCATATCATCGCCCGGTGTCCGATAACGTCCTTGGTTATCCAAAATAACCTTACCTGCTGAAATCATCTGATCCAGCACCATCTTAAGTTCATGTTTCGCGTTTCTGGGAACCTGTAATAATGCTACCAGATCCTTGAACCTCATTGGTTTATATTCTTTACTTGAGAACATTTCCTCAAGCATAATTTTCTTTTCTTCTAACATTTCATTTTCCTTCATTTGCAACACCTACTTTTCCGTAAAATGCTTTTACTTTCATACTATTAGTATACCATATATTGCTTATTTTAAAATAAGAATTTAAGTTTCTTCGTGGTGTGCTCTTTCTCTCTTGTGGATGTAAAAAAACACCCTGATTGTTTTCAGAGTGTTTTGAATACACGATACAAAAATGATTATAAACCCAGCATTTTTGAATTCATACATAATAAGTCTTGCAATGCTCTTATTTCCAGCTGACAGGTATTACCATTTCAAACATAAAACGATGGAAAGAACCATAAACGCTGCTGCTAAATACTTGGTTACTCTCTCGAGTGTACCCTCAACAGAACGTCCCTTATTCTTAGCCCAGTAAGTCTCAGTTGTTCCTGTAAGTGCACCGGATAAACCAGCTTGCTTGCCTTCCTGTCTCAACACTACGAAGGTTAATGCGATACATACTAAAATGTATACGATCTGAACCAATAATTTTAATGCTTCCATGTCTACACCTCCTAAAAACTAAACTCAATTCTACCATATAACAGAAATTATTTCAACTTATTTTTTGATCAGCAGGGATTTACCAGTCATTTCGTCAGGTTTTACCATATCCATCATCTCGATCATCGTAGGGATAATGTCGGCAAGACATCCATTTTCTGCCAAGGTATAATTCTTATCATAGTTCACCAGGATAAACGGTACCGGATTTGTTGTATGTGCGGTAAAAGGTTCATTGGTCGTATAATCTACCAGTTGCTCAGCATTTCCATGGTCGGCACAGATGAACATCTGACCATCCACCTCAAGCAATGCATCCACTGCCATACCTACACATTTATCTACCGCTTCAATTGCCTTAATTGCAGCGCCTTCAATACCGGTATGACCTACCATATCCGGGTTTGCGAAGTTCACAATTATTACATCATATTTACCGGATTTAATCGATTTTACCAGGTTATCCGCCACTTCAAATGCACTCATCTCCGGTTGAAGATCATAGGTTGCAACACTTGGTGATTTCACCAAGATACGATCCTCACCTTCATTCGGTACCTCAACTCCTGCATTGAAGAAGAAGGTAACATGTGCATATTTCTCAGTCTCTGCAAGACGAAGCTGAGTTTTATGATGTGCTGCCAGGAACTGTCCAAAGGTATTATCTAAGGAAATCTTATGGAAAGCTACAATTTTATTTGGAATTGTGATGTCATATTCAGAGAAACATACATAAGTAGTTTCAATTCTCTTACCACGTTCAAAGCCTTTGAATTCCTCATCACAGAATACTCTGGTGATTTCTCTTGCTCTGTCCGGTCTAAAATTGAAGAAGATCACAGAATCCTTATCCTTAATGGTAGCAACCGGCTTATCATTCTCCATAACCACAGTCGGAAGAACGAATTCATCGTATTTCTCGGTGTCATATGAGTTCTGAACGGCAAGTACTCCACTCTCTGCCTTCTCACCTTCTCCAAAAGCAAGAGCACGGTAAGCCTTTTCGACACGATCCCAACGATTATCACGATCCATTACATAGTATCTGCCCATCACGGTGGCAATCTTACCAACTCCAATGATCTGCATCTGCTCCCATAGCTTCTCTACAAAACCTTTTCCGGAAGCCGGAGGAGTGTCACGACCATCCAGGAAGGCGTGAACATATACATTAGTAAGTCCCTGCTTCTTCGCAAGCTCAAGCAATGCATAAAGATGAGTATTATGGCTATGAACACCACCATCGGATAACAAACCATAGAGATGTAAATCCGAATTATGTCTCTTGCAATTATCCATGGCAGCAAGTAATGCTGCATTCTTAAAGAAGTCTCCGTCCTGGATCTCCTTCGTGATTCTGGTTAATTCCTGATATACAATTCTTCCGGCACCCATATTAATATGACCAACCTCGGAATTACCCATCTGACCATCCGGAAGGCCAACTGCCATACCACTCGCATAGCCTTTAACATAAGGATACTCCGCCATTAATTTATCCATTACCGGTTTATTTGCTTCAGCAATTGCATTCGCTTCTTTCTTCTCATTTAAACCATATCCGTCTAATATCATTAATACTGTAGGCTTTTTACTCATTATTTTGCTCCTTTACTAATAAAGATCTTCTAGCAACATTTCTTATCAATAACAAAGCAGATCATTTACTCTAGCCTTGTATTGTTATCATATATCATAATCATACCTTAGTTCCTAATCGAGAAGAAACTATCTGATATGTTACTTTCTAACATCATTTAATACGCCTTGAATCTCAACCAATTAAAATTTTATGAATATACCAATACTACATTAGAACAATCCGAATTAAATTATATACTTATACTTCATCATTTGTCAAATTATAAAGCATATAATTCCCTTTTGAGAAGAATGAAGTGTTCCCATGGTGAGTATTTGCATTCGTCGATACCAACGTACCGCTACGTAATGCAATTAAGTGGGAACGGCTCATCCATGGGAACATTTCGTTCCTAGTCGTATTCACTACCTAGAATGCTGAAGTGTAACCCTGAGAAACATACAAAGGGTCCGATCCATAAAGACCGGACCCATGATGGATCAATGAAATATTATTTGTAATTAACGATCTTTCCGAAGTCAGCCTTTAAGCTTGCTCCACCAACCAATCCTCCATCGATGTTCGCCTGAGAGAATAAATCAGCTGCGCTGGAAGCTGTTACACTGCCGCCGTACTGAATACGGATTGCAGCTGCGGTTACTTCGTCATAAATCTCAGCGATACATTCACGAATCGCCTTACATACCTCTTCAGCCTGCTCGGTAGTTGCAACCTTACCGGTTCCGATTGCCCAGATAGGCTCGTATGCAATGACTGACTGCTTTGCCTGGTCAGCGGATACACTTAGGAAAGCAATCTTAATCTGTTGACGGATCCAGTCAATTGTAATGCCCTGTTCTCTTTGCTTTAAGGTTTCACCACAGCATACGATTGGTGTAATTCCGTGTTCAAATGCTTTTAATACCTTTTTGTTTACTGTCTCGTCTGTCTCAGCAAAATATTCTCTTCTCTCGGAATGTCCGATGATAACATATTTTACTCCGATGCTGGTTAACATACTGGGAGAAATCTCGCCGGTATAAGCACCGCTCTCTTCATAATACATATTCTGAGCACCAATCGCAATATTGGTACCTTTGGCTGCATCTAAGGCAGTTGTTAAAGATACCGCAGGAACGCAAAATACTACGTCTGCATCCTCTGTTGCTACTAAAGGCTTTAATTCATTAATTAAGGCAACCGCTTCCGCCGGAGTCTTGTTCATCTTCCAGTTACCTGCAATAATCTTTCTACGCATGATATTCCTCCTAATTCAATCTCTTACTTATCGTTTGCTGCTGCAATACCGGGAAGTTCCTTGCCCTCTAAGAATTCAAGGGAAGCACCGCCACCGGTAGAGATATGAGTCATCTTATCGCCGAAGCCTAAGATATTAACAGCTGCTGCAGAATCACCACCACCGATAATTGTGGTAGCATCGATCTCAGCAAGTGCCTTCGCTACTGCAATCGTACCAGCTGCAAAGTTAGTTAATTCGAATACACCCATCGGTCCGTTCCA
>JAGFXQ010000414.1 GCA_017861355.1 Bacillota bacterium | reverse complement strand
GGAAGCAGCCGCACTTTATATGAATGCTGCCAGAGCAGGAAAGAAAGCTCTTTGTCTTCTTACTATTTCCGATCATGTGTTTACCGGAGAGTCACTGTCAGCAGAAGATCGTCAGCTCACCTTCCGAGATATGATGGAAATCGCATTAGAGATTGCGTAATTAATTCAATTATTATAAGATAAAGGCTTTTAACACAGTAATCCTACCAATACTCAAATAGAAAGGAAGACAGAGAAAATGGAAAAAAAATTAATTTTTGAGAAAGTTGATCATACACTTTTAACACAGACAGCAACCTGGGCTGAGATTAAGGAGATATGTGACGATGCAATCACTTACGGAGTAGCTAGTGTCTGCATCCCTCCATCCTATGTTAAGCAGGTGAAGGAATATGTGAAGGATAAGATGGCAGTGTGTACGGTTATCGGCTTCCCGAATGGATATAATACTACGGCGGTGAAGGTATTTGAGACAAAGGATGCTTTAGCAAACGGAGCAGATGAAATTGATATGGTAATCAATCTTGGTATGCTGAAGGATCAAAGACATGTAGAAATTCAGGATGAGATTAAGCAGCTGAAGGCAGCCTGCGGTAATCATATACTTAAGGTCATCATTGAAACCTGCTTATTAACCGAGGATGAAAAGATTAAAATGTGTGAAATCGTTACCAAAGCCGGCGCTGATTTCATTAAGACCTCAACCGGGTTTTCCAAGTCCGGTGCAACCTTTGAAGATGTTGCTTTGTTTGCGGAGCATGTTGGGAAAGAAGTTCGAATTAAAGCAGCCGGCGGAATCTCATCCTTCGATGATGCCGAGAAATTTATCGAGCTTGGAGCAACAAGACTTGGGACCAGCAGAATTGTGAAGCTGGCAAAGAATCAAACCGGTACCGGCTATTAATAACTAAAATGATCTGCAGGGAGGTTTTCGTATGCAAGATAAGGATAAGACACAACCAGAGATGGAACCAAAGAACAGCCTTGTCCCCCGTGAGAAGGGAGAATTGTTAGCGAAGCATGAAATCGTAAGTCATTCTGTAGCTAAGAACCTTGTCCGGGATGCGATCGAGGCAATGAAGAATTCCTATGCACCCTATTCGCATCATTTAGTAGGTTCAGCCTTGTTAACGAAGGGTAAGAAAGTATATCAGGGCTGTAACATTGAGAACGCATCCTATTCTCCTACGAATTGTGCGGAACGAACTGCATTCTTTAAAGCAATTAGTGAAGGAGAGAGAGAATTCTCTGCAATTGCAATTGTCGGAGGCAAAGAAGGTGTACTGAAGGAGTTTTGCCCGCCTTGTGGCGTCTGCCGACAGGTGATACGTGAATTTGTAGATCCAAAGAGCTTTCTTGTTATTCTGGCACGATCCGAGGAGGATTACCTTATTTTCTTTCTGGAAGAACTACTACCTTTAAGCTTCGGCCCTGAGTATCTATAATAGGATTATAGTAAGGTTTGTTGCAAAAGAAAGAGCGAAAACGATCAATCGTTTTACATGTCATGAATGATTACGGATATGACTTGCCTCAAACAGGATGTTTTGGCAAATCATATCCGTCTTTTTATTTATGATATTGTAGCTTGCCCTTAGTAACCCGCAGTCATTAAATTGATTTGAATAATGATTGTTATAATTGAATGGAATAATTATTATTAGATTTCGTTATGAATGAATAAGAGTAATCCCTCGTTTTATGCTTCCAAATTTAAAATTTATATGATATACTTATACGCAGTAAAGGTTTAACGGACTAAAGTATAAATCAGATCTATACAGTCAATGTAGATAAGCTGTATAAATATACCGGAAAGGAAATGAAAATAATGTATTCATTTGAAGACGTAAAATCATTTGATCCTGAGCTTGCCGAGGCAATGTCACTGGAGATAGAAAGACAGAATAGCCATATCGAGTTGATTGCTTCCGAGAACTTTGTAAGTAGGGCTGTTATGGCTGCTATGGGTAGCCAGTTAACCAACAAGTATGCAGAAGGATATCCAGGAAAGAGGTATTATGGAGGCTGTGAATTTGTTGATATGGCCGAAAACCTTGCAATCGACAGAGCAAAAGAATTATTTGGTTGTACCTATGCGAATGTTCAACCGCATTCCGGAGCCCAGGCGAATATGGCAGTTTTCTTTGCACTTTTGAAACCGGGTGATACAGTTCTTGGTATGAACCTCGCACATGGTGGACATTTAACACATGGCAGCCCGGTCAATATGAGTGGTGCTTATTTTAACATCGTTCCTTACGGAGTAAATGAGCAGGGCTTTATCGATTATGATAATGTTAGAAAATTAGCGAAAGAGAGTATGCCAAAGCTGATCATTGCAGGTGCAAGCGCTTATGCCAGAAAGATAGATTTCAAGACTTTCCGTGAGATTGCAGATGAGGTTGGTGCCTTCTTAATGGTAGATATGGCTCATATCGCAGGTCTGGTTGCAACAGGATATCATGAGAGTCCGATACCCTATGCACATGTAACCACCACAACGACACATAAGACCTTAAGAGGACCAAGAGGCGGCATGATCTTATCCAGTGCAGAGTTTGCGGAAGAGTATAAACTGAATAAAGCTGTGTTCCCCGGCATACAGGGTGGACCTTTAATGCATGTGATTGCAGCAAAGGCAGTCTGCTTCAAAGAAGCATTGGATCCAAGTTTCAAGGATTATGCAAGAAGAATTGTTGAGAACTCACAGGCACTTTCCAATGGATTAATGAAGCGTGGCTTCAACCTGGTATCCGGTGGTACAGATAATCACCTGATGTTAGTTGACCTTCAGAACATGGGCGTTACCGGTAAAGATACAGAGAAACTCTT